>CAJKEF010000048.1 GCA_905198825.1 uncultured Collinsella sp.
CCCGCAACCTGCTCAATCTGCTCCGGCGTCACCCTGAGCGCGTCGCCCATGATAAAGCAGAAGTTGGCGTAGTCAGCGGCATGGGCATCGAGCACCGGCTCGAGCTCGGGGTCGGCCTCGATCGACGTGACGCACGCCGCCTCCTGCAGCAGCGCAAGCGTGAGCGTACCAACGCCCGGACCGACCTCGAGCACGCGCTCATCGCCCGCAAGCTCGGAAAGCTCGCAAATGCGCTCAATTACATGGTTGTCGATCAGGAAGTTCTGGCCCAGGCGATGCTTGGTCGCAAGGCCAAACTCCTCCAGCAGCTCCCTTGTTGCCGTGGGGTTTGCCAAAGGCGAAGTTGTCATAGTTACCTCCTTAGCATGGTGGCGGCGTCTTGAAACAAAAGGGCATGGACCGTTGCGGCCATGCCCTTACATCTAAACAGCAAATTGCCGATATGGCGCGCGGCGGCTTAGCCCAGACGCGGGAACAGCGGCTCACCCTTCTCAACGGGCTGACCACCAGCAAGCAGGCCCCAAGCGCAAATGCCCTTGAGGTCGTCGCTCGCGGCCTCGTTCTCACAGGACAGGCGGCGCAGGGCCTCGACGGAAGTCTGAGGCATGAGCGGCATCAGCAGGTGAGCGGCAATGCGGATGGCCTCGAGCAGGTTGTAGATCACAAACGCCAGCTCGTCAGCCTTGGCCTCGTCCTTGGCAAGCGCCCAGGGCTCGGAGTCCTCGATGTAGTGGTTGGCGGCGTGGATGAGTTCCATGACCTCATCCTTGGCTCCGCCGTAATCGAGCACGTCCATCTTGGCCATGTAGCGCTCGACCAGACCATCGGCGATCTTTGCCAGCGGGTTGTCGAACGCATCGAACGACGCGGGCTTGGCGGGCGCGCAACCGTCAAAGTACTTGCCGCTCATGTTGAGCGAACGCGAGATAAGGTTGCCCCAGCTGTTGGCCAGATCGGCGTTGTAGACCTGCTCCATGCGCTCGAAGCTGATGGCGCCGTCGGTGCCAGGAACCACGTCGGTCATAAAGTAGTAGCGATAGCCCTCGACGCCCAGCATGTCGATAACATCCTGCGGAGCAATGGCGTTACCGCGGCTCTTGGACATCTTCTCGGCCTTGCCGGTCTCGGCATTGCGCACGGTCAGGAAGCCGTGGGCAAAGACGTGCTCGGGCAGGGCCTCGCCGATGGCCATGAGCATGGCGGGCCAAATGACGCAGTGGAAGCGGATGATGTCCTTACCCACGATGTGGAACTGCGCGGGCCAGCGATAGGCCAGCTCGGCACGCGCCTCGTCGGTGTCGACACCGTAGCCGACGGCCGTCATATAGTTGAGCAGCGCATCGAACCACACGTAGGTCACGTGGCCCTCGTCAAACGGGACCTGAATGCCCCAGTCAAAGCTCGTACGGCTCACGGATAGGTCGTTAAGGCCGCCCTCGACAAAGCTGCGAACCTCGTTCATGCGGAACGCAGGCTCGACAAAGTCGGGGTGCTCGTCGTAAAGCTTGAGCAGCTTGTCCTGGAAGGCGGAAAGCTTAAAGAAGTAGGACTCCTCCTGCACGCGCTCAAGCGGACGGTGGCAGTCGGGGCACAGGTGCTGGCCGACGCTGCCGTACTCCTCGTCGCCCTTCTGGACCTGCGTATCAGTGAAGTAGGTCTCGTCAGGCACGCAATACCAACCGTCGTAGCTGCCCTTATACAGGTAGCCGGACTCCTTCATGCGCTCCCACAGGTACTGCACGGCATGATGCTGGCGCGGCTCGGTGGTGCGGATGAAGTCGTCGTTGGAGATCTCGAGCTTGCTCCAAAGCTCCTTGAAGTGCGGAGCCTGGCTGTCGGTCCACTCCTGCGGCGTCATGCCATGCTTGGCTGCGGCCTCGGCGACCTTCTCGCCGTGCTCGTCCATGCCGGTCAGGAACTTGACGTTATAGCCGGCGGAGCGACGATAACGGGCCTGAACGTCGGCGATGATGGTGGAATAAGCCGTGCCCAGGTGCGGATCGGCGTTGACGTAGTAGATGGGCGTCGTGATAAAGAACGAAGGCTTGCTTTGATCCATGGGGTTTGTCCTCCAGAAAAACGTTGCATACAGGGGATGATTCTAGCGCAAGGGCTGGATATCCTCCATCTATTGCATATCGAGCACCATGGCATAGACATCGCGCTTGCGGCGCGAATACTTCTGAGACAGGCGCTTGGCCACCGCAGAGGCGGGCTCCCCCTCCTCGAGCGCGGCGTGGATATCCTCGCGCAGGGCCTCGTCGGGATCCGCTGCCGCGGCGTCAACCGGCACGATACCGGCCTCCTCATCCTCGCTCGGCGGCGCGATGACCAGCGCAATCTCGCCCTTTACCTCGCCGCGAGCACGCAGTTCCTCGGCGAGCTGGGCAGCGGGCCCGCGCAAGACCTCCTCGTGCAGCTTGGTGAGTTCGCGGCAGACGGCAACCTCACGCTGGGGAAAGACCTCCGCCACGGCCTCGAGCGTAGCCACGATGCGATGTGGAGACTCGTAGAAGATGAGTGCGCCGGGCACCACGGCAAGGCGCTGCAAACGGCGCACGCGGTCGCCGTGCTTTCGGCCCAAAAAGCCCTCGAAGAAAAAATGCTCGCAGGGAATGCCGGACGAAACGAGCGCCGTGACGCAAGCAGAGGGCCCGGGAATAACTTCGACGGGCACATCGGCCTCACGCGCCGCCTCGACCAGCGCCTGGCCGGGATCGGACACGCTCGGCATGCCGGCGTCCGAGGCAAAGGCGAGGGTCTCCCCCGCCAGCAGACGGTCGACCAGGCCGGCGGCGCGGCTGGCGATCACATTCTCGTCGCAACGGACAAGCGGCTTGGAAATGCCCAGGTGCATCAGCAGCTTTGACGTCACACGCGTGTCTTCGCAGCAGATGGCATCGGCGGCGGCAAACGCCTCGCCAACGCGCGGGGACAGGTCGCCCAGGTTGCCGATGGGCGTGCCGGCCACATAGAGTTTGCCCGTATGGGCACTGTTTTGCGTCATATCAACCTATTCAATCATGCCGCGCTCGAGCGTACCGAGCGCCGCGCGGGCGTCCCATGCTGCAATGCGCTTCTCGGTCTTCCACGTTTGGAAGAACCAACCGGCAGCCGGCGCAAACGAAGCCAGCTGGTTGGCGATAAACACACGCTCGTAGGCATTGCGGCCCTCGGGCGTAACCGACGAGTTGGCAAAGATCGCCGCGCCCGACCATTCGCCCACCAGCACGGGGAACCCAGTCGAAATCGCCTCTTTAAGCTCGCGCTTGTTGCGCGAAATCGCCGTCGTCAGCCCGCGGGGGCTCGTGATATCGAGCGCATACTCGTCACGGTAATGGTACAGGTGAAGGTCCATGTAGACGTTCTTGTACTTGGCACCGCGCATAAAATGCTTCCACTCGCTGGGATGCCCCGAAGACGAGAAGACGACGATCTTATCCTCGGGCATATACGAACGGACGAGCTCGTAGGCATCGCGATAGAAATTGCGCAGGTAGTGAGCAGGAATGCCATCCGTCATGGTGAAGAGGCTCTTGCGGACACTCATCTGCGGCGTGTCAAGCAGCTCAATACCCAGCAAGTTCTCAGCCTCGCCGTAGCGATCGGCCAAGCGCTCGAGCACGTCGAGTGCGACATGACGGCCGTTGGTGGACGAATGCCACTCGGCAACAGCTTCCGGCGTGGTGGGCGAATCGTTGGAATCGCCCTGGCCACCGGGCACAGTTGCTAGATCAAGCAGCACGCGGATGTCGTACTTGGCAGCCCACTCAATTGCACGGTCGATGTAGTCGACAACCGAGATGTAGGACGCATCGGACTCCTGCGAGCCAAAGGCATACCAGGGCACCGGCAGACGCACGGCATTGAGACCGATCTGCGCCATGCGACGGAAATCGTCCTCGCTCACAAACGTCTCGTAATGACGGCGCATGCGCTCGTTATAGGCGGCGGTGCCCATGGCCTCCTGCAGCTCGGCCGCGTTGGATGCACCGGTCGCCGCGTATAGCGACGGGGTCACCCAAGGCTCGGGAATAAACCAGCCAGAGAGATTAACGCCGAGTATCCTCTCCATCACTGCCCCCTTCGGATCGTGCAGGCCGAGCCTGCATCGTATTGCATAGGAAAAGTATCGTTTTGAGTATACCCGCGCGTGCGGACAGACGACCGAACGGTCTGTAAAGTGGCGCAAAAGCGGGAGGAATATCTAGGCGGGCCCGAGATGGCGCGCCGAGATGTACGTATGCGCCGGAAGTAGGCGGCCGGAAAATGCATCCCGTTCTGAGCGCGGGATCTGGGACACAGTTTCCGCCAAAGGCCGAAAAAGGAAAGCACGTCCCATTCTGACGCCGGATTCCGAGTCGTGCTTTCCCAAGCGGCCTCAAAGCGGAAAACGCATCCCACTCTGAAGCCAAATTCCGGGACGCAATTTCCGCAGAGCCCTCGATAAAAGAAAAGGACCCCTTTGCAGAGGTCCTAGTCAATTCAAGGTGGCGGGGAAGGGAATCGCGTCCGCGCGCTGCGCGGACGGACCGCTGCGGCGTTTGCGCGCCTTGCGAGCTCCGCTGGCAAACGCTCACGCGTTTACTCAGCTCCGCGCCCTCACGGGGTTCGATTCCGCGTGGGGGCCACATAAAAGAAAAGGACCCCTTTGCAGAGGTCCTAGTCAATTCAAGGTGGCGGGGAAGGGAATCGAACCCCTGACACGAGGATTTTCAGTCCTCTGCTCTACCAACTGAGCTACCCAGCCATTTGAGGTGTGCCTTGTTTCAAGGCTTGATTAGTATAACCAAGGACGCGTTCCGGTCAACCGAGAATTTTAAAAAAGTTTTTGAGCACAGCCTCGGTTCTATAAATCGGCACGTCAGAGGCATCAGCCGGCAGCAAGAAGTTTTTCACTCAGAGCCGCACGGGCAAACTCACTTGGCGTCATCCCCTCGGCAGCCGCCCGTCGACGAATGGCCTCCTTCATTCCCAGAGGAATCTTGACCGACAGCGTTGCCGTCCCCTCACCTGAGAGCGGGGGCCGTCCATGCACGATCCCACCAACGGTGTGTTCGCCATCCGGCAACTCTCCGCACTCGTACGACTCGCACCACGCGTCAATCATTTCATCCGTTACAACCTGACCATTGGCAGCCGTATACGCCTTGCTCATCATCGACCCCTCTGCCGAGCTCGCTCGATCTCTTGCCAGAATTTCTTCTGAACCGGAGACAAGGCATGAATAATGAGCCATCCACGAATAAGTTCGACCGCAACGAGCTCCACACTCCGTCCGTCCGGAAGCCATCCAATCGCAAGCCATCTCGGCGGCTCGTCTTCCGACTCGCGACGAATGCACTCGGTAACCGCAAGCCAAGCGCTAAGCACCTGCTTTTCCGTCAGGTGCTTTTTAGCGTTGGGATGGATCTCAACATCCATGCATCTTCTCCTCCATCTTACCCAATTTCGTATGACGAAAGTCCACTGTCGCCAATTCTTAAGCCGGCACGCGTTGGAGAGCAGGAGTCGAAACAATGATTGAAGGACGCTCTAGTACGGCCCAGGCGCCGGGGCAGGAGCACATGCGCCAAGGGCGGACGTTTTCGTAGCGCGCGAGGATATTGCCGTCGCGATCGATGAAGGCGATGTCGATAGGATAGGCCATAAAACACGTATGGACCGAAGAGCAGCGTGGAAACGCCATGACGAGCGGCAGGCCGTTGGCGGCAACCGGACGCCGTCCCAGCATACCGCGCAGGCGCACGACAAACGACTCCGCCACCGCAAACTCGGCCGGCGTCCAACCCAGCCTGTTGAGTGCCCGCGCGTAGGCGATGTAGGACGAGACCGCGGTCACATGACCACCCCCGGACGCCATGGATCGACCGTCACCGCGCGCTCGTGCGACAACGTTGTCGGCGCCCCCAGCGGAACGCCAGCGATGCTGAGAGAAGTCGGCCACGGCTCATAGTGCATGGTGCATGTGTAGGTCCTAAACGTACCGGATAGGGAGAGCAGGCCACCATCCGATGCCTCCGCGCCTTGCTCGCTCGACACTTCGATCTGCAAGTCATAGCCTTCCATGGCATTCAGAATTTGAGTCTGAACCGTCGCCGAGGCATCGGCAGAGCTTTCGTCGCCCTCCCCCTCCGACGCCACGGCGTGCGTCAACACGACGTCGGGTACCACGCGGTCGAAGCGCGCGACAGCGCTGGCAAAGATCATGACGTTGTACACGATGAGTGCCAGCACCAGCAAAACGGGCGTAACCACTGCCATCTCCACCGTCGCTTGGGCGCGCTCCTCGCGCAGACGTATGCGGATACTCATTACGACCCACCGCCCAGAGCGCCAACCAGCGTGGCGACATCGACGGTAAGTGGGATGGAACCGCCGCCGGGCAGCGGAATCTCCGCAAGCGTAAACACCGTGCCGCTGATGGTACGTTCGACTTGATATTCCAACGCCTCGCAAAGCGCCTTGGGATCGGTCACGCCCAACGGAATATTTCGCAGTTTGTCTTGCGCTTGAGAGAGACCGGCAATGTCAGACCCCGGACTCTTAATGACGTTGGCGGAATCGGTCAGCACCGGCTTTCGCAGGCGCAAGTCGCACGGCTCCAGGCCCAACGCCGCCACGGACGCCGAAACGGTATCGCCGAGCCACGATGCGATGGAGCCCAACGCGCCGCTGCCCCCTCCTAAGCCTTTAATCATCTCGTCCATAAGTTCGTCGGCTGAACCTTGGATATCACCGTATCCTACGAGCAGCCGTCCCCAAACATCCATGACGCCGTCGAGCACGCCGGCAACGCCGCCCGAGCGTTCCTTCAATGTCGAGAAAAATCGCGAAAGCACGTTGTTTTGCGCCGTCGCGTCATCGGGTGCCAACACCGCGGCAGAGATAGCACCGCGATCGCCAAGCCTGACTGCCGTGTTAAACGAAGAGTTGAGCTCGTCGGGGCTCGAGATGGCACCCGAAACCGCAAAGGCGACCACGCCGTTGCGACCGGGCGGAGCGATACGCGGGCGCTCGCCGGAAAGCTCCTTGATAGCCTGGTCAAACGCATTGCCCGCACGGTCGGCCTCATCCTCGGTCTGACGCTCAAGTTCGAGTTCTTTGTTGCGGCATTCGACGTAGTCTTCCAGGGCCTCTTTGAACTTATCGAAGTGGTATTCGAAGCCGTTTTCGATAGAAGTCGAAGGCGCTGCAACGGCACCGAGCGACGAAACGCCAAACTGGCATCTGTTGCATCTGTCCTGCCCGTCATAATCAGCAACCGAGGCTAACCCGCCTGGCGACCCCTTCTTATAGTTGGGGCAACTCGTTCCGTAATGCAGATACGTCTTGCCATCGATGGCACTGGTTGGCCACGCCGCATCGGTATAGAGTTCCGTCGCTCGCACCTCGTCAGCGTTGCGCGGCAACAGCGGGATATGGAAAGTGACTGCATCTCCGTCCTCGGTTACATATGCACGATTGACCTCTGTACTCGCATAGGTGTAAAACGCCTTGCGCGCCGCCGACTCCGCCTTCATCTCGACGCTTGAACCCTGCGGTTTTTCGTCTGCCAGACGCTGGTGATAGTAGGCCTTCGCGCGATCGAACGCCACCTGTGGCTCCCACGCAACGCTCGAGGCATAATGCGGGTTCTGCTCACCTGAGAGCTTTGCCAAGCTCCCCGCGCGTTCCCACATACATGAACAGCTGCCAATCGCGTTCTCGTCCGATCCACCGCAGTCGGCAAGCCAGGCGCGTTCCTTGGCCTTTGAAGTTTTCTCGGACGCTTTCTGAAACTTGAG
>CAJKEF010000049.1 GCA_905198825.1 uncultured Collinsella sp.
TTGACGAGCGGCACCACCTTCCGGGCGATGTTGCCAAAGAACACCAGGCCGCAGGTCTGTCTTACGGGCCTGCGCATCTCTCGCCCAAACCTGGGGTTCCAGTTGCCTGCCAGGACGTCGCGGTTTGACATGGTGACCTGGCGCATGAGGTCCAGCATGAGCGCGACCGTGTGAAGCGCCACGTCCTCGGCGCAGTAGCCCGGGCAGTTGGAGACGGCCACGCCGCGGGCGGCCAGCCCGGCCACGTCCACGTGGTTGATGCCGATGGACATGCTGGCCACAAGCCGCACGCCGGCATCTGCCATGACGTCCACCTCGGCACCCCGGACGGGCATGAACTCGCCGAGAACCGCCTCCACGCCGTCGAGCTCCTCGGCGGTGGGGGACGAGAAGACCTCGTGCGTGCGGCTCATCAGCTCAAGCTGGTCCTGCGCGCCAAGGCTCCGCGCGCACTCGCGTGCGTAGTCGCTCACGTCGTCGATGGTGTAGAGCAGTACCTTGTGCCGCTTGGTCATGGCGTTTCCTCCCGGTTGGCTTCTGAGCTACCATAGCGCGGCCGGGCGACGCGTACACGGGAGGACGAGATGCGCAACATGGAGCTCCTTGCCCCTGCGGGCGGAATGGAACAGCTCAAGATGGCCGTGCACTTTGGTGCGAATGCCGTCTACCTGGCGGGCAGGCGCTGGGGAATGCGCTCTGCGTGCAGGAACTTCTCGGCCGAGGAGCTTGCGGAAGCGGTTGGGTACGCGCACGGCCATGGCGTCGCCGTGCATGTGACGGTTAACGTTCTGATGCGTCAGGAGGACTTTGCCAAAGACGCGCTGCCCGCCTACCTCTCCCAGTGCGCCGACGCGGGCGTGGACGCCTTCATAATGGGGGACCTAGGTGCCATCTCCCTTGCGCGCGAGGTGGCCCCGGACGTTGCCGTCCACCTCTCCACGCAGGCGTCCTGCATGAACGCCCGCGCGGCCGAGGCCTACATGGGCATGGGCGTGCGGCGCGTGGTCCTGGCGCGGGAGATGACGCTCGCGCAGATCGCGGAGCTCAGGCGAGACGTGCCCGCCGAGCTGGAGCTCGAGGCGTTTGCCCACGGCTCCGCCTGTATGGCCTACTCCGGGCGCTGCCTGCTCTCCGCCGAGCTCATGGGCCCGGAGCGCTCGGCGAGCTTTGGCGCCTGCGCGCAGCCGTGCCGCTGGGGCTGGGAGCTGGTCGAGGGCCGCTCCGGGGCGCGCGTCCCCCTGGAGGCGGACGAGCGCGGCAGCTACCTGCTCTCCTCCAATGACATTCGCATGATTGACCACCTGGACGAGCTGGCCGAGGCCGGTGTGGACGCGCTCAAGCTGGAGGGGCGTGCCAAGGGGAGCTACTACGTGGCCTGCGTGACCAACGCCTATCGCCACGTGCTTGACGGCGATCCCGTCGAACCCTGGCTGGAGGAGCTCGACCTGGTGAGCCATCGCCCCTACTCTACGGGGTTCTTCCTGGGCAAGCCCACGCAGAACCCGGGTCGTGAGGAGTATGCGCGCAAGCGCCGCCTGGCTGCCGTGGTGGAGTCCTGCGAGCGTGACGGCGACGGCTGGTCGGCTACCGTGACCTGCAGGAACAAGGTGGAGGCAGGGAGCTATGCCACCGTCCTCTCGCCCGGTGAGCCGCCGCGCGAGGTCGCGCTTGGGCGGGACCTGGTCACCAACGGGGAGTCCTATTGCCTGCAACTGCCCTTCGAGGTGGCTCCGCTGGACGTCGTCTGTGCGTGAGGCGGTGGTCCTGGGGTCGCTACAGGGTTGCCCCTTGCGCAGAACTGACCTTCGTGTGAGTGTTTTCCAATAGTTGGTGCAGAAGTGGCCTTCGTGTGAGCCGTTTTTTGGCCCGTTTGGCGACTTTGACCGTCTCTCGCCAACAAAACCCCAGTTGGCGTTTTCGAGATGCTGGGAGAGCCCTCAAAAAGGGCTCACACCAAGCGGACTTCTGCGCAACGGAATCAAAAATCCTCACACCAAGGTCAGTTCTGTGCAGTCGGCCCCCGCCTCACGCCTCTGCTGATTTCTCGCAGCCCTGCAATCGGTCTGGTGGGGCGGGTAAACTCGTAGGCCGCATAAGACCAAGCGAGAAGGACCCCCGCCAGATGACCCACAACCAGCAGTCACTCTTTGATGCCGTCCCCGTCGCGCCCGCACAGCCCGTGACCTCGGCTCCGACCCCCGTCCCCGCTGACGAGGTGCCTATGGACGCCTATGCCGACTACGCTGCCTACGAGGAGCAACCCGCCCTGGAGGTTCCCGCGGACTACGTCCCGGCCCCCTCGCCCGAGCCTGCCTACGTCCCGGCTCCCGCTCCGGCACGGCCCGCGCTCGACCTGGATGGCCTCAACCCCGCCCAGCGCGAGGCCGTCGAGTGCACCCATGGCCCGCTGCTGGTCCTGGCGGGCGCCGGCTCCGGCAAGACCCGCGTGCTGACCATGCGCATCGCCCACATGATCGCCGACGAGGGCGTTCGTCCCTGGCAGGTCCTGGCCATCACCTTTACCAACAAGGCCGCGGCCGAGATGCGCGAGCGTCTGGCGGCACTCATCCCCAGCGGTACCCGCGGCATGTGGGTGTGCACCTTCCATGCTATGTGCGTGCGCATGCTGCGCGAGGACGCCGACCTGTTGGGCTACACCGGCCAGTTCACCATCTACGATGACGATGACTCAAAGCGCATGGTGCGTGACATTATGCAGGCGCTCGGTATCGAGCAAAAGCAGTTCCCCATCAACATGATCCGCAGCAAGATCAGCTCGGCTAAAAACGCCATGATCGGGCCCGAGGACATGCTCAAATCCGCCGACAGCCCTAATGACAAAAAGGCTGCGCAGGTCTACCTGGAGCTGGAGCGCCGCCTGCGCGCCGCCAACGCGATGGACTTCGACGACCTGCTCGTGCGCGCGCTCGAGCTGCTGCGCAGCCGCCCCGAGGTGCTCGACAAGTACCAGGAGCGCTTCCGCTACATTAGCGTCGACGAGTATCAGGACACCAACCACGTCCAGTACGAGATCGCCAACCTGCTGGCCGCCAAGTACCAAAACCTCATGGTTGTGGGCGACGACGACCAGTCCATTTATAGCTGGCGTGGCGCTGACATCACCAATATCCTGGACTTTGAGAAGGATTTTAAAAACTGCAAGACCGTCAAGCTGGAGCAGAACTACCGCTCCACGGGTCATATCCTGAGCGCCGCCAACGCCGTGGTGCGCCACAACTCGCAGCGCAAGGACAAGCGCCTGTTTACGGCCGAGGGCGACGGCGAGAAGATTCAGGCTTTCCAGGCGAGTGACGAGCGCGACGAGGGCCGCTGGATTGCCGGCGAGATCGAAAAGCTGCACTCCAAGGGCACGAGCTACGACGACATCGCTGTGTTCTATCGCACCAACGCCCAGTCGCGTATTCTCGAAGATATGTTCCTGCGTGCGGGCGTGCCCTACAAGATCGTGGGCGGCACGCGATTCTTCGACCGTGCCGAGATCCGCGACGTCATGGCTTACCTCAAGATGATCGTGAACCCGGCAGACGAGATGAGCGTCAAGCGCGTCATCAACACGCCGCGCCGCGGCATCGGCTCCACCTCGATCCAAAAGATCGAGCAGCTGGCGCGCGACAACCGTTGCTCGTTCTTCCAGGCTTGCGAGATCGCGTGTGCCGAAACCGGCATGTTTAGCGCCAAGGTGCGCAACGGCCTGTCGAGCTTTGTATCGCTGGTGCGCGAGGGCCGCCGCATGGACGGCGAGCTCAAGGACGTTGTCGAGATGATTGTCGACAAGACGGGCCTTCTGCAGGCCTTCCGCGCCGAGGGCACCATGGAATCCGAGAGCCGCGCCGAGAACATTCAGGAATTCCTGGGCGTTTCAGCCGAATTTGAGGAGACGCACGAGGATATCGAGGGTACGCTCGAGAGCTTGGAAGAGCTGCGCGCGGCCGGTGTTGCCGATGTGCCGGCCGGCGCTGAGCCCGAGCCCGTTGTGGTGAGCGCGCCTGCGCCCGAGCCGGGGCCGCCCACGCCGGCATCCTCGTTTGAGGCACTCGTCGGCGCGCGCGATGCTGCAGGTTCCAATCCGCTCGATAGCCTAGCCGCCTCGGCGCTCTCGCCGCAGGATGCCCTGGCCGCCGCCATCGCGGGCAACGCGTATGCCGCGCCGACTGAGCTGCCGGCGGGTGCCGTGCATGCCGACGAGATCGAGCGCACCTACGGTCCGCTCACCTGCAAGGCGCTGCCGGCACTCATGGAGTGGCTGGCCCTGCGCTCCGACTTGGATTCTTTGGCAGGCGAGACGCATGCCATCACCATGATGACCATCCACTCCGCTAAGGGTCTGGAGTTCCCGGCGGTGTTCGTGGCCGGTATGGAGGAGGGCATCTTCCCGCACGTGCACGACTTTGGCGGTAGTGACGATCCGGGCAAGCTCGAGGAGGAGCGTCGCTTGGCCTACGTCGCCATCACGCGTGCTCGCAAGCGCCTGTTCTTGACTTACGCCGCTACGCGTCGCACCTACGGCTCGACCTCTGCCAACCCGCGCTCACGCTTCCTCAACGAGATCCCGTTTGAGGATATCGAGTTTAGCGGTATCGGCTCTGCCGGTTTTGAGGGCACGGGCTGGGAGAAGCGCGGCGACCGTCGCGGCACCTTTGGCTCGGGCATGGGCTCGGATATGTACGGCGGCAAGGTGTTTGGTTCGCATACGCGCTCGACCGGCGGTTCCGGTTCGCGCGGCGGATCGAGCTTTGACGATTTCTTTGGTGGCAGCAGCTACGGGACCGAACGCCATCGTGGGGTCTCGCCCGACGCTGGTCGTGTTGCCTCGACCTTTGGCTCGGGCGCGCCGCGAGCCAAAAAGCCGTCGTCCAAGGTGTCCCCGACGGTGGAGCGCAAGGTCGATCGTGCCAGCGCATCGCAGGACTTTGCCGCGGGCGATACCGTGAGCCACAAGACCTTTGGCACGGGTACCGTGATCTCGGTCGTCGGAGACATGATCGAGGTTCAATTCGAAAAGACCGGCCAGACCAAAAAGCTGATGAAGGGCTTCGCACCTATAGTGAAACTGACCTAGGCGGCTTTCCCAGGCACGGCACCTCGGCCTTCAATCGTCGGGCATGACCTCAAGGTCTATGCCCTCCTCTTTCAGGCCGATCTGCCGCACCTGGAAAACCCGTACATCCAGCTAGGCGGGCGTATGGGGCAACATCGCCTGCTCGGGTAGTCCTGCGCAAGACGGAGGCCACATTAAGTGGCCTCCTTTGCGTGCGGAACTCGCGATCGATGTTGCCCTATACGCCCGCCCAGGTCCTTGGCTAACGGTGCTTGCGAACGTCGCTCTGCTCGTTCGTTTTTTGGTCTGGAGAGCCGGTTGGGCTGATAAATAGATATGGCAAGGGGCTCTCCCGCACATGGACGGGGGAGCCCCTTGTTGCGTTTTGGTTGTCGGTTCGATCTACGGGTGCGAGACGATCAGTTCCATCTTGCCTTCGAGTTCGATCTGGTCCACGGTGCTGGGGGCCAGCAAGTGGCTTCCCTTGTGGACGGGGTCGCCGCAGACGGTGCCTTCGCCGTCGATGACTGACAGGCACATGAAGGGCCAGCGCTGGTCGAGGGTCTTGCTGCCGTCGACGCGCACGCGATCGACGGTGTAGCAGGGGTTGGACTCGAGCTCGGTCACGCCGTCCACCTCGGGCGTGGTCACCGTGCCGTCGGTCGGAGCCTGAGTATCAAAGTCGATGCAGTCGAGGCTCTGCTCAATGTGCAGCGGACGCAATTTGCCGTCGGTGCCGGGACGGTCGTAGTCGTACAGGCGATATGTCACGTCGCTCGACTGCTGCGTCTCCAAAATGAGCGTGCCGGTCTTGATGGCGTGCACGGTACCGGAATCAATCTGGAAAAAGTCGCCCTTGTGAATCGGCAACACGTTGAGCATGTCGTCCCAACGTCCTTCCTCGATCATTTGTGCGGCCTCGGCGCGGTCCTTGGCACGCTGGCCGACGATGATCGTGGCGTCGGGCTCGCAGTCCAGCACATACCAACACTCGGTTTTGCCCAGGCTACCGTTCTCGTGCTCGGCAGCGTACTCGTCGTTGGGATGAATCTGGATCGAAAGGTCGTCCTTGGCGTCCAGAATCTTAATGAGCAGCGGGAACTCCTTGCCCTCGCAGTTGCCAAAGAGCTCGCGGTGCTCGGCCCACAGCCACGAAAGCGTGTGGCCTGCATACGGGCCCTCCGCAATCTGGCAGTCACCGTTGGGGTGGGCCGAGATGGCCCAACACTCACCGATGGGACCATCGGGAATGTCGTAACCAAATACGGTTTCGAGTTGACGGCCGCCCCAGATCTTCTCGTGGAAGATGGGCGTCAGTTTAATCAAATCGGACATGTTCATACTCCCATTGTGCTGCGCGGGCGCCGCGTAAAACTGCTCAAGACGAGCGCCCGTATGACCATAAAACCTATGCCAACGTTACGTTGTGCAACTCAAAGCGGTCGCCAACGTTGCGCGAGACCGAATACTCAAAGGCGGCACCGCTGTCCAAAAAGCCAATCTGGGTGAGCTCGAGCAGGGGAGAGCCAGGTTTGGTGTCCAGACGCTCGGCTTCTTCCTCGGTTGCTGCCACGGCGCGAATGGTACGGTGAAAGCTCGAAATCTTCAGCCCACATTGCTCGCGGATGAAGCGGTAGAGCGATCCGTACAGGTCCTTCTTTTTCAGCCCCGGAATCAGCTCAAGGGGCATGTAGGTGTACTCGATAACGATGGGCTTCTCATCGGCCTGACGCACGCGCACGACGTGATAGGCAAAGTCATCCTCGGCAATTCCCAGCTGGGCTGCGATGTCCGCTGGTGGATTAACAATCGAGAAATCGTAGACCACCGAGGTCACCTTCTCCCCGCGGTGCTCATACGAAAAACCCTGGGCACGGTCGTTTTTGCCCTGGAAAAACGCCTGGCCGGGAAGCCCCGCCGTGTCCTTAACGTAGGTACCCGATCCGCGTCGGCTGGTAATAAGACCTTCCTCGGTGATTTGTTCAATAGCTCGTTTGACGGTGATTTTGGAAACGCTATAGAGCTCGCAGAACTCAACGACGGTGGGAAGCTTGTCGCCCGGTTTAAGAGCGCCATCCTCGATACTTCGACGAATATCTGCAGCTATCGCCTCGTATTTGGGAATCATGGAACCTCCTTTCCGACATATATGAATACAAAAGTAAGTATAACCCTCAACAGGGCACCCATATTACTTTTATCTAAGAAGTTCGAGAAAGAAAAAAGAAAAAGACGCTTTACTTTTTAAAATTAGAGCGCTATAGTTTAAGCAACGAACGGAATCCTTCCGCACAACAGGATCGACCGTTTGGGGACGGTTTTGTTTTGGCGGGTTGGATATCGGTATGACCGGTGCGCGCCCGCGCCGGATAACCTGCCAAAGCAAACCCGTCTCCAACCGGAAGCTCTAGAACACGAAAGCGAGGACTTTGATGGCACAGTATCAGCTGCCCAACGACTTCTTCTTTGGCGCTGCTATGTCCGGCCCGCAGACTGAGGGTCAGTGGAACCAGGGCGGCAAGCTCGAGAACCTGTGGGACACCTGGTCCATCCAGGATCTGGGTTCGTTCTACAACCGCGTTGGCTCTTACG
>CAJKEF010000050.1 GCA_905198825.1 uncultured Collinsella sp.
TGCCGTCCTCCGTCGCCAGGAGGAAGAGCTCGACCTTCTCCCTGCTGTACATGCGGACCTCCAGTCCGGACCGCCCCGCGGTCCAACTTTCTGTCCGCACCCCCAAACGGTATAAACAGGATCTATTCCACCGCAACTTAGAGCTCCGCCGGCGTGTAAAAGAAACGAGCCCGCATCCCCGGGGGACACGGGCTCGTAAACAATACGTGGTAGGGGCGGTAGGACGTCTGCGTATTTGCTGCGCAAATCCGCACCGGCTTCGGCCGCCTGCCGGCGCCCTCGCCGGCTCGCTGCGGACGCTGCGCGTCCGCTTGACGCTCGCCCCCTCGCGGGTTCGAGCCCCACCGGTGTCCAAAAGAAACGAGCCCGCATCCCTGGGGGACACGGGCTCGTAAACAATACGTGGTAGGGGCAGTGGGACTCGAACCCACAATCCTTGCGGCGAGAGATTTTAAGTCTCCTGCGTATGCCAATTCCGCCACGCCCCCGTGAGACTAGAAGTCTAGCACAAGCCGCCCGTTACGCGTTGACAGCCATCGAGTGCCGGCCCGACTTTTCCAAGTACTCGGCAAACTTGGCCTCGTCGCCTTTGTTCTTGTACTGTAGGGCCAACAGGTACTCCAAGCGGCAACCCTTAACCTTATCGTCGCCGGCCTCCTCGAGCATGCGCTCCAGCTCGGGAATGTCGTTGTGGCGCTTGAGGATCATCGTGTCGTACATCAGCTGGCATTCGTGTGCGACCGCCTCGGCCTGACCGCCCTCAAAGTCCTTGATCTCGTGCAACAGTTCCTTGGACTTTTTGCGGTCCTCCTGGCCAACATAGTAGTTAAAGGCTTTGATCACCAGGTCGACGCGCTGCATCTTGGGGAGGTTGAGTCCCAGCAGCAGGTCGAACATCTCGCTGGCGCGCTCGTGGTCCTCGCGCAGCAGATAGGAGTTCAGGCGCAGGTAGTCGCGGTTGTAGCGTGGGTACAGCATGCTGGTGAGTTTGCCGTCGAGCAAACGATCGAACTCGTCCCACTGCTTGGCAGCCATAAGCTGCTGCAGGCGCTTAAACGTGGTGCGTTTTTTGACGCTAAAGAACACCGACACGGCGATGCAGATGATAACGACGGCGGTCCAGAGTGTGCGGGAATCGGGCATATTAGGGTCCTTAGTCGCTCATAAAGCGAGCGGTATGACAACACGTACTAGATGTATTATACGCAGCGCGCAAGCAAACTGGCATAAAAGCTCATCGAGGCTGAGTGCCATCGCTCGCTGCGGTACACTTACCTAAAGTAAACCATGAAGGGAGACATTACCTATGAAGAAGATCGTTTTGGCTTGCGGTGCTGGCGCTGCTACTTCCACGCTCGTTGCCCAGAAGGTCGCCACCCTGCTCGACGCCAACGGTTATGCCGGCAAGTATGAGATCGTGCAGTGCGCCATCTCCGAGGCCAAGGACGCTTGCGACGAGGGCGCCGACCTGCTGATCGCCACCACCGTTGCCCCCGAGGGCCTCACCTGCCCGTACGTGAGCGGCGTGCCCTTCATGACCGGCATGAACCGCGTCGCTGCTGAGAAGGCCGTTCTCGACGTCATGGCTCAGTAGGCGCTGCCTGTATGAGTGAGCAGAACGCCAATCCGGTCGAGCTCTTTGGCATGCGCGTTGCCCATGTGGGCATTAACGCCACCGACCCGGCAGACGCCCTGGAGATCGCGGAGCTGTTCTCGACGATGATGGGCCTGCCCGTCATCGAGACCCCCGTTTCGTACTTTAACGATTCGCTGGTCGAGATCATGAAGCAGAACGGTCGTGGCGCCAAGGGCCACATTGGCTTTGCCGTCAACGACATCGATGCGGCCGAGAAGTGGTTTGCCGAGCGCGGGCTCGAGGTTAACGAGGAGTCGCGCGTGCTGCTGCCCGACGGCGGCACCAAACTCGTGTACTTTAAGCGCGAGTTCGCCGGCTTCGCCGTGCACCTGTGCCGCGACTAGCGCACAAGCTGCTATAGCTAGCAAAAAGGGATAGAGCCGCGTGGCCCTATCCCTTTATTTATGCCGAGGGGCATCCCTACCGTGGCAGGCGAATCGTAAAGCGGCTGCCGACACCCTCGACCGAGGTCACGCCAATGACACCGCCATGGCTATCGACGATCCACTTGGCAATGGCAAGCCCCAGACCCGAGCCCTGCGCGCCGGCATCGCGTGCGTTGTCGGCGCGGTAGAACCGTTCAAACGCGTGGGCTGCGGATTCCTGGTTCATGCCGATGCCCTCGTCCTCAACGGCTATATCGATCGTGCCCGTGCCCACATCGGGCGCTACGCCAAATGTGACGGTCGTTCCCGCATCCGAGTACTTGGCGGCGTTTTGCACGATCACGCGCAGAGCCTGCTTCACGAGCGCCACGTCGACGGACGCGTCGCAGCGCGGGTCGCTGACAAGCGCAGCGTCAAAGGCCAGCCGATACGTGTGCTCGGTATCGATCATCTGCGATTCCTCGCATACCTCGCCGACCAGTGCGGCAAGGTTGGTATTTGCGCGCCGCAGGACCGTGCGCCCGGCATCGCCGCGCGCCAAAAACAGCAGCTGCTCCACGAGCTCTTGCATGTGCTCGCTTTCGGCCTTGAGGGACGCGATGGATTCTGCCAGCACGTCCGGGTCGTCTTTGCCCCAGCGATCGAGCATGTTTACGTAGCCCTGAATCACCGCGATGGGCGTGCGCAGCTCGTGGCTTGCATCGTTGACAAAGCGCATCTGCTGCAGCTTGGCCTCTTGCATCTGGCGCAGCAGGCGGTTGAGTGCGACCTCGATGCTTGCCAGGTCGGCGTCGCCGGTGGTGACGCTCGGCGAGTCGACGCTTGCGCGCTCGATGGCCTGCTCCAGCGTTTCCATCTTGCCGCCGGAGAGCTGCATGCGGCCGAGTTCGTCCACGCGCAGGGCCAGATCGTTGAGCGGCGCCATGGTGCGGCGCACGCGGCGGGCGCCGCCGAGCATGTTGAGCACGCTGATGACCTGCCAACCCACAACGACAAGGTAGAGAGGCCATAGCGTGACGAGGTCCTGCGCGAGGGGGAAAGTCTTGGTGGTACGCGCAAACTCGACGGTATAGGTGAGCGTTGTCAGGTCCCAGCCGCGCGCGGGCGTCAGCGACATGCCGTGAACGGTGGCGCCGGGAATCCAGCCTGCGGTAAACGCGCTGTCGGGCAGCGTCTGGTTGTATCCATAGACGAGGATCGCCGCCGCAATCACCATCAGCAGCAGATCGAGCCAGACGTAGCTCATCAAGCGGCGCCACATATAGCTCCAGTTGATGGCGCGGGCGATGGAGGTGACGCGCTTGGCCTCGGTGTTACGCGCGGCAGACATAGCCCACCCCGCGCACGGTCTGGATGATGCGGGCGCTGCCGGCGTCTTCGATCTTGGCGCGCAGGTGCGCAATGTGCACGTCGACGTTGTTGGTGTCGCCCACGTATTCGTAGCCCAGTGCTTCGTGCGCGATGCGCTCGCGCGTGAGCACGGTCTCGGCATGAGCCATAAGCAGGGCGAGGACGTCGAACTCGCGGGCCGTGAGCGCGATGGGCGAGCCGCCGACCGTGACTTCGCGGCGGTCGGGGTCGAGCGCGACCGAACCCGCGGTGAGCGCGGCGGGGGAGGGCGCGGCAGAGGTCTGGGCTGTGTCGGTTGCTGGGGACATTGTGGCGATACCGGCGGCCGTGCCGCTCGCTATGCCAGCCCCGGCGCCGGCGCCGCCAACGCCCGAAGCCGCCCGCACGGCCTCCGAGCGCTTCAGCGCTACGCGGATCCGTGCGAACAGCTCCTCAATCGCAAACGGCTTGGTCAGGTAATCGTCAGCACCGGCATCGAGCCCGGCAACCTTGTCCATCACGGCATCGCGCGCGGTGACCATGATCACCGGCACGTCCTTGTGCTTGCGGACACGCCGCAGGACCTCCATGCCGTTGAGCTGCGGCAACAGCACATCGAGCAGAATCAGATCGTAGTCGCGCTCCAGCGCCAGATCCACGGCGGTGCGGCCGTCGGCGGCGTGCTCCACCTGGTAGCCCTCGTGCTCCAGCTCGAGCGTCACAAAGCGGGCGATTTTCTCCTCGTCCTCTACGATCAGGATCCGTGCCATGCGTGCCCCCGTCTGCGATTACTTGTCGTCGTTCAGATTTTGCTTGATGTCGTCCGCGGCATCGGCGGCGTGATTCATAAGGTTGTTGATGCTGCCGGGCACGTCGCCGTCGCTGTCGATGCGGTAGCGCATGCCAAAGAACAGGCCAATCAGCATCAGCCAGATCGTGGCGCCCCAGGCAAACAGGGCGATGATGGGGATCAGGATGGGGATGTTGAGGATGATCGCATCGCGGCGCGTGGCGATAAACTTGGTGTCCAGGCTCAGGCGGAAGAGCTTTTTGAGATACTCCCACACGCTGTCCATCTTCTT
Source organism: uncultured Collinsella sp. (assembly GCA_905198825.1). Lineage (GTDB taxonomy): Bacteria > Actinomycetota > Coriobacteriia > Coriobacteriales > Coriobacteriaceae > Collinsella. The sequence continues at coordinate 4,434 of CAJKEF010000050.1, forward strand.
GGAGAAGTCGGTCTTTTCGCTCGACTTTTCGTAGGCGGCCTGCGCGGCGACCATTTCGGCCGAGGGCTCGTCGACCGGCACGGACTCGGTGGCGGCGTGCGCCGACGTGGTCTGGGTCTTGCCTTGCGACTCGAGCCAAATGATGGCATCCAGAACGTTGCCGTCGGCAGCGTCGAGCGCGGCCTTGGCATCGGTGTAGCTCACGTTGCACTTGGTGCGGATGGTTTCAACTTTTTCGAGGTCGTCCATGACCTGTCCTTTCGTTCGATGGGCGCGACGCCGGGCGATCTGCCCGGGCGCGAGCGTTGCGTTCGGCGGCCTGCGTTGCGCGGTGCCGCCCCGCCCTCGGTCGAACTCTATAGTGCAGGTTATAGATTAAGCGATTCTTGAGCCAAGATTAATGTTGGATGAGTTTTTGGGTGGCGGTGGGAAAAGTATCAGATCTCGATAGCGGGGGATGGGGTGCCGGTAGCAAGCCGGGGCCAGAAATGGGATAAGCAAGACGTATGGCTCGGATGGATCAAAAACACGTTGCAAAAGTATGAAAATATCCTACAATTGCAACATGAAGTACTTTAGCAACATAATGGCGATAAGCGAGCTTTCCGAGAGTGAGGGTGTGTTTACCACAGCCCAGGCGGCTCGTATGGACATCTCTCGAGATGCACTGGCGCACTCATGCCGCGCAGGGCGTCTTGAACGGATATGCCACGGCGCCTACCGGATGTCTGGAACACAGCGCCGAGACACTGACGAGCTCAATGCTTTTTGGAAGCTCACCAATCCCTCCCTTTGCGCGTGGGAGAGAAAACGCCAGTGGGACGGCATCGCAGTGAGCGGTACGACTGCGGCGAACCTACAGCAAATCGGCGATTTCTATCTGTCCCCCTACAGGATGATTGCGCCCATGCGCATCAATACGAGAAACGAATCCCTTTCCTTTGTAAAGCGCGAGATTGCTGAGCAGGACATCGTTTGGCTCGACGGCTTGCCGGTAACTAAACCCGAGCGCACGCTTGTCGATCTTTGCCTCGATTGCGAGGACCCCTCATTAATTATCGATGCCTATAACGACGCGCTTGGGCGAGGGCTCGATATGCAGCGGCTGAAAGATCTTGTAGAGGAGAACTCTAAAACCGCCAAACGACGTGAGCTAATGAGACCTTTGCTGATGGTGCTGAACGGGTAATGCGAAACGGAGGACATGGTGAGGTACAAAACGCCTGCCGCATTGGAGATGGCTGTTAGGAATGCCGCAAGGCAGTTTTAAATGAGCGCCGAAACGTGAATAATCGTGCTGCGACTGTCACGTTATTGCCGGTAGCGCTACCGTTCGCATGATTTGGGTGCCGGTAAGTGATAATTGATTAATGGCCGCTGCTATACTTATCGATTATGATGCTAGTAAGATTGGCTTTGGATGGAATCGATGCAGCTTGAGCCCGAACCGAGGATTTTAATTGAAAGCCTAAGAGATATTGGGTATTCGTTTAATAGTGCACTAGCTGATATTGTTGACAATTCTATTACCGCGAAGGCAAGGAATATCTCAATCCTTGCTATTCCTTCTGATGACTTCAGAATTGCAATCATTGATGACGGTGAGGGGCTTGGCAGAGATGAGCTAATGCATGCCATGAGGCTCGGTAGCACTGATCCGAGGTGCAAGCGGAATTTGAACGATCTCGGGCGTTTTGGTCTCGGGTTAAAAACCGCTTCATTTTCACAATGCAGAAGGCTGACGGTTGTGTCAAAGAAAAACGGTGAAGTGAATGCCTTCACGTGGGATCTCGATCTTGTTGCCAGTGAAAACAAATGGACAGTTTTGGAACAGAAAAGAACGGACTCCATTCCGTTTATTGGAGAGATGAACGAGACGGGTACGCTTGTTCTTTGGGAAAAACTTGATCGTCTAACCGGGGTAAATGGATCCGGAAAAGCCAATTACGACAGAATTATAAGTGAGGCTCAAGATTACCTCTCTCTTGTATTTCATCGTTACTTAGTGGGAGAACGTGGGCTCAAGCGCATTAAGGTCAATGTGAATAATCGCACACTTGACCCTATCGATCGACGCAACCATCGCCTGTCGAAAATGTTTGTCCCGGCGTTACGATGCAGGCGTTTACTCTTCCGCATAGGTCAAATTATGCTTCAGATACAGAGTATGAAAAGTTTGCTCTTCCTGGTGGTTACTTAAAGAATCAGGGAGTCTTTCTCTATCGCGCGAAGCGCTTGATACTGCATGGAACTTGGTTTGGGATTGCCAAGAAAACCGCTCTCACCCAGTTGTGCCGCGTGAAGATTGATATTGATGTTAACCAAGATGAAGCATGGAAAATTGACGTTAAGAAAGTGTCCGCTCAGCTTCCGGAAGAAGTAAGGGCGAGTATCAAACAATTGATTGCTCATATTGGTGCGCCTTCAAAAAGAGTTTATCGTCGTCGCGGCGCCAGGTTAACGAGGCCTGAGGTATATCCGGCTTGGAATGCGATAAAAACTGGAGACAAGACCCTTTATTGCATTAATCGCCAAAACCCAATTCTTGATAGCTTCAATTCATCTCTTGATGATGATCAGAGGGCTGCTTTCAAGACTGTTCTTTCGCTGGTCGAATCGTCATTCCCAACGGAATCTCTTTTTTACGAACTGTCGAACAACGAAGGGTCAGTTTGCTTTGAGGAGATGGAAGACGATGACTTTTGTAATGCTGCTCTCACTTTCTTTGGCTCATTAAAACAAATGGGGAAGGATGAGGATGACATCCTCTCCACTATGAGGTCAGTTGACTTGTTCGCCACACGTTGGAATGAAGTACTTGCCATTTTGGGAATCGAGGAGTGCTAAATGGACGCCACACTAGAGCAGTTCATCAATTACATTGACAACTCCGCCAGAGATAAACTAGAGAACGATGACGGCGTTCCCGAAGAGGCGGATGTTGCGGATACCTATTCGCAGTTCTACACTGCATTCGCGGGAATTTTCCCTGTATCTAAACAATGCGACAAGGATGATATCGTCCGTAGGCTTGTTGAGAAGTATTGTAGCGAGCTTACGATTAAGAAAAAGCTTGGCTTTGAGTTTAAGGATGAGGATATCCGCATGGAAAATCCACTGGAAACATTTTCGGATTTCTATGAAGAAATGCATGGAAGAAAGATGTCTTTAGAAGAGGCGGAAATGATGAC
>CAJKEF010000051.1 GCA_905198825.1 uncultured Collinsella sp.
CATGGTTATCCGCGAGATTGTCGAAAACTTTATCCACGCCCACTTTGCAGAGCCTATCATCTCGATCCTGGACGGCGGCGACACCATCCGATTCGCAGACCAGGGACCGGGGATCGAAGACAAAGAACGTGCTTTCGACTTTGGCGTAACCAGCGCAAACAGCAACATGAAGCGATACATCCGCGGAACTGGAGCCGGGTTTCCCATGGTGCAGGAGTACTTGGAAAACGCCGGCGGTGCCGTATCCATCGAGGACAACATGGGCAATGGCACCGTGGTCACGGTAAGTCTGGACCCCAAGCGTGTGCAGGAAATCGAGCGTGCCGGAGGGCGAGGAGCCGCCGTGCGCCCCGAGACGGAGCAGCCGGCATACCCCCTACCCAGCACGTTTGCACAGCAGCCCATGGCGGCACAGCAGATGCAGCAACCCGTGGCGCACATGCAGCAGCCTGGAGCTTTTCCCGCACAAAATCCCCAGGCACCGCTGCGCCACACGGCGCAAAACATGCCGGAGACCATGGGCTCGGCAGATCTGGACACAGGCACTGTGCAGCAGACGGCGGCCATGCCAAACGTCCAGCAAATGGGCTACCAACCGTACCCCGAAGGGTATCCTCCCCAATATATGCCGCAGCAGGGATATGCCCAGCCGTATCCGCAGCAGTATCCTCAGGGGTACCAGCAGCCGTATCAGCAGATACCGCAGGGGCAATTGAACCCCTGGACTCAGCAGATGCCGCCGCAGCCTTACCAACAGTGGCCGCAAAGTTTTCAACAGCAGGTGCCGCCCATGCAGAGTTCTCAACAACCAGCAGCTCAAATGATGTATCCTAATGCGGCGAATCAATACACACAACCGCAGTCGGACGTGTTTATAAGCGAACGCGGCAACGCTGCATTAGGGTATCTGGCCCAACATCAAGAGTGCGGCGCGACGGACTTGGCGCGGGCGTTTGGAAACTCCGCACCCACCTGGTCGCGCACGCTCAACGATTTGGCGCAGACGGGCTTGATAGTCAAACATGGGCAGAAATACCATCTGACCGAAATCGGAAGCGCTCGCGTGCGGGCCCAAGCTTAAGGAACGGGAGAGACAGTGGACGAGGAAGCAAGCATCATCCTGGGGGATGCCATCGCCTTTTGCCAGCGCGACGGCCAAGATGCGCGCCTCATCAACATGCTGGGGCAATCGCGCGCCGTGAGCCTGACCGAGGACACCTTGACGATTGAGGCCCCCTCACGATTTGCCATCGCTCAGCTCAAAAAGCATCAGCCGACCATCGAGGCGTACCTGGAAGAGATCGCCTTTGCACCGATTGCGCTCAACATCGTGGCACCACAGGGCTCCGCGGCAGATAACGCCGCACCCACGGCACCCGTCGTCCCCCCGGCGGCACCAGCTACCACCACAGTATCGGCTCCCGAGCACCAAATCGGCGATGTTTCCCGTGAAACCATGCCCGCCGCACCAACGGCAGCAATTCCTATGCCCGCTGCCACACACATGCCTATCGCGCACGACGCAACACTGGGCGAGGATTCGGGCATCGCAATCAAAAACACGCTTTCGGCCGACGATTTCCGCCGCATGATGAACCAGATGAAAGGCGAGGCGCCTGCAAAGAGTGCAAAACCAGCCTCCACATCGCCCATGAGCGTCCCCGCAGCTGCGGCACCGATCGAGCAGAACACCGACGGCGCGCCGCTCGCGGCCAACTCGAAATTCACCTTCGAAAACTTTGTCTACGGCCCAGAAAACAGCCATGCCTATCGCTCAGCCCTCAAGTTTGCCGCGCTCGCGGACGAACGCGGCACATGCACATCCCTGTTCATCTATGGCAAATCGGGGCTGGGCAAGACCCATCTGCTGCTCGCCATCAAAAACGAGCTCGCCGAAAAGTCGCCCGAGATCAAGGTAAAGTACGCCAACTCACAGGCGTACCTCGATGACCTGATGACGGAGTTCGACCGCCAAAAGAAGAGCAACGCCCCCATCATGCAGGCATACCACGACGTGGACGTGCTCATCATCGACGACATTCAAAACATCATCGGCAAGCGCGCGAGCGTGGACTACTTTTTCCAGCTCATGGACGAGTTCATCCGCAACAACAAGAAGGTCGTCATCGCGGCAGACCGCGCCCCCAAGGACCTGAGTATGGACGAGCGTCTGACCAGCCGTTTCAACGCCGGCATGCTCTGCCTGGTCGCAGAGCCCAGTTACGAGATGAAATACAAGATCTTGCAGCGCTATTACGAGAACACCATCGTCGCCGCTCCCGAGGCAGGCGACGACTCGCTGCTGGCGGCCTATGGGGGCGACGGCGGGCACCTGACCGACGAGCACTTTAAACACATGGCCGAGGTCTCGGGCACCAACATCCGCGAACTCGAGAGCTTTTGCGAGCGCTGCGCCGGCGAGGCGGGCGACCGCGAGCGCGAGGGCGGGGAACTCACCTTTGACGATATCGACGCCATCGCCAGCCAGTACTTCGACACATCGGCCAAAAAGATCAACGTCCAGACGGTTCAGTCCGTCATCGAAGAGCAGTACGGCGTGACGCACGAGGAGCTCATCGGCCCGCGTCGCAACGCCAATATCGCCAAAGCACGCCATATCGCCATCTACCTGGCCATCGAGATGTGCGAGATGACGACCACGGCGGTGGGCGCCGAATTTGGCAACCGCAACCACTCGACCGTCAGCACGAGCTATAAAAAGGTTCAGAAGATGATTCAGGAAGACCGCACCATAACCGAGGATCTCAAATCGCTGCGAGATAAAATTACACTGCGCTCGTAGGGAAATAGAGACACCTGTTGAAAACTTGTCGAAACGCCGGGCATAACATGTCTAAAACTCGCCACAAGGCGATGAAAAGTTTTCCGCAGGTTTTGAACGTGGAAAACACGGTCGGTTGCGCACAGGGTGCTGTCGATTCTCTTTTTGGGGTTGACCAGCGCTTTTGGGAGTAATCAACAGTTTCGTCAGTGTTATTACTATTATTAAGATATTTATATCTATAGAAAGGTATTAAAAGATGAAGTTTACCGTCAGCCAAAGCTCGCTCACGCAAGCCATTGGCGTCGTTATGAAAGGCGTCGCTTCGGCATCTACCCTTCCCATCCTATCGGGCGTGCTCGTTAAGGCGCAGGACGGCATCTTGGAATTCCAGACCTCTAACTACACCATCTCGATTCGTCACCGCATTGCGGCTCATGTCGAAGAGGAGGGCGAGATGGTGATTCCCTGCAAGATGCTCTCGAACATTACGAAGACCCTTCCCGACGCTCCGGTTACCTTTGAGCTCTCGGAGCGTCAGGTGCTGATTGGATGCGAGAAGAGTTCCTTCCGCCTCAACACGCTCGACGCCAACGATTTCCCCGAGTTCCCTGCCTATGCCATCGAGAGCGCGGTGGAGCTCCCGACCGACATCCTGTCCGAGATGGTCGGTCGCGTATGGCGCGTCACTTCGACCGATAAGGCCCGCCCCATTCTGGGAGGCGTGCACATGAAGGTCGAGAACAACACCGTGCGCCTGGTGGCAACCGACTCCTTCCGCCTGGCCGTATGCGACACCCAGGTCGAGACCTCGACGCTCGAGGGATCCTTTGAGCTCAACGTTCCGGCCGACGCCTTCAACGACGCCCTGAGCATCATGGCCAGCCAGGCGACCATCATGATCGGCGCCACCGACACCCAGGTTGTCTTTGAGGCCGGCAACACCACCTACGTGTCGCGCCGCATCGAGGGCGTGTACCCCAACTACAAGCAGCTCATCCCCGATTCGTGCGTGACGAGCGTCAAGATCGACGTAGCCGCCTTTAACGCTGCCCTTAAACGTGTGGCCGTTATCGCGAGCGCCAACCCCGCCGTCAAGTTCGAGATCGATGTCGAGAACGGGCAGATGGGACTGTCCTCCATTTCCAATGACCAGGACCTTGCGCAGGAGACAATCGATGTCGAGGCCGAGGGCGAGTCGGGCACCATCGCCTTCAACTACCACTACATCTTCGGGTGCCTCAATGCCCTGTCCAAGGAGAGGGAGATCACGCTGGAGCTCAAGAGCTACTCGCAGGCGGGCATCTTCAAGTCCTACGACAAGATCAACTACCTGTACCTGGTCATGCCGGTCCGCATCTAGCGCTGCGCCATGACCATGTTCGCCCGCGATCTTTCCGTCGCGCACTACCGCAGCTTCGATAGCTATCGCCTTGCCCTAGACGAGGGCGTGACGATACTTGCGGGACCCAACGCGGCGGGAAAGACCAATCTCATAGAGGCGCTGCAGCTGCTGACGAGCGGCGCCTCGTTTAGGCATCCGACCGCAGCCGAGCTCGTCCATGACGGCGTGGGCTCGTGCAAGGTCGAGCTGAGGCTCGAGGGCGACGGCCGCGTGCTTGATATGGGGTTGAGCGCGGAGGACGGTAAGCGCTCGTTTAGCCGCAACGGCAAGAGATGTTCTGCCGCCGGTGTGCGCGGGGTTCTGCCGAGCGTGCTGTTTTGCCCCGACCATCTGGACATGGTTAAGCGAGGCGCCAGTGTGCGCCGCGCCGCCCTCGATGACTTTGGCATGCAACTGAGCGCACGCTATGCCGATCTTGCGAGCACCTATGGGCGCTGCGTGACCCAGCGTAACGCCTTGCTCAAGGAGACCTGGTGCTGCCGCGAGATGCTCGGCGCGTGGAACGATTCGATTGCCCGCGCGGGCTCGGCCCTGCTCGTGCACCGGTTGGCCCTACTCGACCGGCTGGCGGGCCATGTGCACACTGCCTACGGTCAAGTGGCGTCCGGCGAGGCTGCCAGCGTGACCTATACGTCCACGCTGGGTGATTTGCCCCAGGTCGAGGATCGCGAAGAGCTGAAGGGCTGGGCGTACGAGCGCATGCTGACTGCCCTTGATGAGCACGCCGACGAGGAAATTCGCCGCGGCGTGACGTTGGTGGGACCGCATCGCGATGAGATTGAGTTTGCCGTGGCGGGCCGCTCCGCCCGCTCATTTGCCAGCCAAGGTCAGCAGCGAACGTTGGTTCTGGCCTGGAAGGTGGCGGAGGTGGCCGTGGCTCGCGATGTCCTGGGCACCGCCCCGCTGCTGCTTTTGGACGACGTGATGAGCGAACTCGACGGCGGGCGCCGCGGTGCTTTTCTGCGGTTGATCGGCGATGATATCCAGACGGTCATAACCACGACCAACCTGGGGTATTTTACCGATGACCTGCTTGATCGAGCCAAGGTGGTGAGCATGGGTGAGACGTGCTAATTACGAGCGCGAGAGCGAAACGGTCGCCTTCAGTGGGTTTTTAAACGCAGAGCGCCAGCGCATCCTGGCGGCTGCAACACCTGAGCGCCGCGCGCAGATGGAGGCTGCCGAGGAGTCGCGCGCGGTCTATCGTGCCTGGAATGCGGTGTGCTCGGGCACGCGCGAGGGACGCCACGTGACGGGCCTACGCTACCTGCCCGAGTCCAATGAGCTGCTGGTGTATCTCGATTCGCCCTCGTGGACGCAGGAGATGACGCTGCTGCGCGAGATCATCCGGGCGCGCATGGAGCGGGCCGGCGCGCATGTGGACGGCCTGGTGTTCAAAACGACCGCGCTCGGTCACACGCCGCCGGCTGCCAAGGAGCGCCTGCGCCCGGCCGTGACCGAGCGACCGCCGGTTCCGCACGCCGATCTAAGCGAAGCCGAACGCGGCGAGATCGAGCGCCAAGTGGCGCCCATCGAAGACCAAAAACTGCGCGAGGCCCTCGAGAATGCCATGAGAGCCAGTGCCGAGTGGGCCAAGGGCGTGCAAAGCAAGAAAGAGCCTTAAATCGCATCTGGTGGCCTTGTAGAGCCAAATACCCTCGCTCCCGAGGGTATTTTTTTACGATAAACTAGTAAGGCTGTACACATTTTCTTGACTGAAGGAGGACGTGTGGCAAACGAAAACGATTACGATGGCGGCGAGATTAAGATTCTCGAAGGTCTCGAGGCCGTTCGTAAGCGCCCGGGCATGTATATCGGCTCGACGAGCGCCAGCGGTCTGCATCACCTGGTGTGGGAGATCGTTGACAACTCCGTCGACGAGGCCATGGCCGGTTTCTGCACCGAGATCCAGGTGACGGTCCACGCCGACAACTCCATCACGGTCGTCGACAACGGGCGCGGCATCCCCGTCGACGAGCACCCTGTTAAAAAGATCCCGACGCTCGAGGTCGTCATGACGATCTTGCACGCCGGCGGTAAGTTCGATAACTCGGCCTATAAGGTTTCGGGCGGCCTGCACGGCGTTGGCATCTCCGTCGTCAACGCGCTGTCCAAGCGCGTGGTCGTGCAGGTGCGCCGTGATGGCAGCGTCTACGAGATGGAGTTCTCGCGCGGCAAGACCGTCAAGAAGATGGAGGTCGTGGGCACCTCGGATTCGACGGGCACCACCGTCACCTTCTGGCCCGACGACGAGATCTTCGAGACCTGCATCTACGATTTCGATACGCTGCACAACCGTCTGCAGGAGACGGCGTTCCTCAATAAGAACCTCAAAATCGTGCTGACCGACGAGCGCGAGGCGACTCCCCACGTGGAGGAGTTCTGCTACGAGGGTGGCATCATCGACTTCGTCAAGTTCCTCAACGACGGCAAAGACGTTCCCGAGGCCTTCAAGGAGCCCATCTATATCGAGGGCAAGTCGGATCCGGATGCGCCCGTGACCAAGATGGGCGAGGTCGAGGTGTCCCTGCAGTGGAATGCCGGCTACGGCGAGAACGTCATGTCGTTTGCCAACGACATCTACACCCCCGAGGGCGGCATGCATCTCGAGGGTTTCCGCACCGCTCTCACCCGCGTGATTAACGATTACGCCCGCAAGCAGAACCTGCTCAAGGAGAAGGACGCCAACCTGAGCGGTGACGACGTGCGCGAGGGCCTTTCGGCCGTCATTTCGGTTAAACTGCCCGATCCGCAGTTTGAGGGCCAGACCAAGGCCAAGCTCGGCAGCTCCTACATGCGCGCGCTCACGCTCAAGATCGTGACCGATGGACTGACCGATTATCTGGAGGAGCACCCCAAGCCCGCCCGCGAGATCGTCAAGAAGGCCCAGCAGGCCTGCAAGGCCCGCAACGCCGCCCGCAAGGCGCGCGAGGCGACCCGTCGCAAAAGTCTGCTCGAGACGGCGTCGCTGCCCGGCAAGCTCGCCGACTGCTCGGTGCGCGATGCCGAGCTGACCGAGCTCTTTATCGTAGAGGGCGACTCGGCAGGCGGTTCGGCCAAGGACGGCCGTCGCCGAGACATCCAGGCGATTCTGCCCCTGCGCGGCAAGATTTTGAACGTCGAGCGCGTAGGCGACCACCGCGCGTTCTCGAGCGACACCATCCAGTCACTCATCACCGCGATCGGCTGCGGCGTCACGACGAGCGCCGGCGACGGTGGCGACTTCGATATCAGCAAGGCGCGCTACCACAAGATCATCATCATGACCGATGCAGACGTTGACGGTGCGCATATCCGCATCCTGCTGCTGACGTTCTTCTACAAGTACATGCGCCCGCTGATCGATGCCGGCTATGTCTATGTTGCCTGCCCGCCCATCTTTGGCATTAAGGTGCGCAACAAGATCCACT
>CAJKEF010000052.1 GCA_905198825.1 uncultured Collinsella sp.
CTACGACGAGACGCCCAACCAGTTTGCCGCCGACGCTTACGATTGCGTCCACGCCATCGCCGAGGCTATCGATAGGGCGGGGATTGACATTTCGGCCGACGGTGCCGACATTGCCGGCGACCTTGCCAAGGCCATGCGCAAGATCAAGATCGAGGGCCTGACAGGCGAGCTGACGTGGAATGACGAGGGCCAGGTCGAAAAGCCCGCCACAGCCTATGTGATTCAGGACGGCAAGTACATCGCCGCCTAAGTGCGCATAAAGCGCGACCGGTGAGGCCGTTTTATTCAGGGCAGGGACGCCTGTAACAGAACGGAAACATTACTTTCACACAATAAAGTGGCATTACTGCATAAAGTAATAGAAATACGCAGAATTATGGATAAATGAACAAATCCAAAGAAAAGTTGAAATAATCGCCACTTTCCTTAACTAAAGCGTCTAGTATTTTGCGAACGCCGAACACGGCGAAGGATGGCCTGTCGGGTAACCGAAACCCGACGAGATTTGAGAGGAGAGCCGCATGTCGAGCCTCACCGGTAAGTCATTGAACCCTGTTATGAATCGCAGGAGCGTTATCGCGAGCGCAGCAGGTCTGGGGGCGATGTCCATTCTAGCTGGCTGCTCCTCCAACGGCGGCGACAGCGGTTCCGCTTCGAGCGACGCTTCGTTTAAGATCGGTACCATCGGCCCGCTGACCGGCGCCAACGCGTCCTACGGCAAGTCCGTTACCCAGGGTGTCGAGCTTGGCTGCAAGGATTTCTCGACCAAGGAGCTGCCGCTTGCCAGCAAGGCCGAGGATGACCAGGCCGACGGCGAGAAGGCCGTCAACGCCTTCAACACCCTGCTCGACTGGGGCATGCAGGCCCTCGTCGGCCCGACCACCACGGGTGCGTCGGTTGCCGTTGCCGCCGAGTGCGGTAACGACCCCAAGACGTTCATGATCACCCCGTCCGCGTCCTCCGAGGACGTCACCGACGGCAAGGATTGCGTCTTCCAGGTTTGCTTCACCGACCCCAACCAGGGTGTCAACGCTGCCAAGTTCCTGGCGCAGAAGTATGCGGACGAGAAGTTCGTGCTGTTCTATAACTCCGGCGACGCCTATTCTTCGGGCATCGCAGATTCCTTTAAGGCCCAGGCCGCTGAGTCCAAGCTCGAGATTGTTGACGAGGAGACCTTTAAGGACGACTCCGCCACGAGCTTTACCAACCAGCTGACCAAGGCCAAGCAGGCCGGCGCCACCATGATCTTTGCGCCGATCTACTACACGCCGGCGTCCGTCCTGCTCAAGAACGCCAAGGACATGGGCTACGACGTCAAGATGATGGGCTGCGACGGCATGGACGGCATCCTGGGCGTTGAGGGCTTCGATACCTCTCTTGCCGAGGGTCTGCTGCTCATGACCCCGTTCTCCGCCGACGACGAGAAGAACGCCGACTTCGTTAACGCTTACAAGGATAAGTACGGCGATACCCCCGACCAGTTTGCCGCCGACGCCTACGACGGCGTGCACGCGGTGGCCGAGGCCGTCAAGGAGGCCGGTCTTGGTGTCGACGCCGATCCGACCGAGGTCGCCGAGAAGCTGTCCAAGGCTATGCTCAAGATTACCGTTGACGGTCTGACCGGCAAGCTCACCTGGAACGATAAGGGCCAGGTCCAGAAGGAGCCCACGGCGTACGTCATCACCGACGGCAAGTACGTACAGGCCTAATAGGCCGCCTTACATAGAGCGGTTTTGATCCCAAGCAGGGGAGGTTTTGGCCTTCCCTGCTTGCTTGGTATCTAGGGACAGTGTAACGTCCCTGTTTCATACATTAACTGGAAACCTATTCGAAAGGGGGATGTGGAACATGACGGTCTTTATCCAATACCTGGTCAACGGCCTGTCCATGGGCAGCGTCTACGCCATCATCGCGTTGGGCTACACCATGGTCTACGGTATCGCCAAGATGCTCAACTTCGCTCACGGCGACGTCATCATGGTCGGTGCCTATGTCTCGTTCTGCGCCACGTCGTATCTCGGCCTCCCGGGCTGGGCATCTGTAGTTCTCTCTTGTGTGGCCTGCACGGTTCTCGGTGTTCTCATTGAGGGTCTGGCCTATAAGCCGCTGCGCCAAGCGGGCCCGCTGGCCGTTCTGATCACGGCCATCGGCGTGTCTTACTTCCTGCAGAACGCCGCGCAGCTTCTGTGGGGCGCCACGCCCAAGAACTTCACTTCGCTCGTCACCTTCCAGGTGCCGGAGTTCTTGGCCAAGTTCAACGTAAGCGCCGTCTCGCTCGTCACCATCGTCGCCTGCCTGGTTATCATGGCCGGCCTGATGTTCTTTACAGGTAAGACCAAGATGGGCAAGGCCATGCGCGCCGTGTCCGAGGACAAGGCCGCCGCTCAGCTCATGGGCATCAACGTCAACCGCACCATCTCGATGACGTTTGCCATCGGCTCTGCCCTTGCCGCCATCGCCGGCGTGCTGCTGTGCTCCTACTCGCCGGTCCTGCAGCCCACCACGGGCGCCATGCCTGGCATCAAGGCCTTCGACGCTGCCGTTTTCGGCGGCATCGGCTCCATCCCCGGCGCCTTTGTCGGCGGCATTCTCATCGGCATCATCGAGGCGATGGCGCAGGCCTACATTTCCACGAGCCTTGCCAACTCCATCGTCTTTGGTGTTTTGATCATCGTCCTGCTCGTCAAGCCTGCCGGCCTCTTGGGCAAGTACGTCCCCGAGAAGGTGTAGGTGAGCGTTATGAAGTTTCTTAAAGACAAGCAGACGCGTCACGACTTTGTCACGTACGCCATGTGCGTTGTGGCGTTCGCCATCGTGTTCTTTATGCAGTCCAACCACATGATCCCGCGCATGATCGCCGGTCAGCTGGTTCCCATCACGGCCTATATCGTCATGGCCATCTCCCTTAACCTCGTCGTCGGCATCGCGGGCGACTTGTCGCTGGGCCACGCGGGCTTTATGAGCGTGGGTGCCTATACGGGCATCGTCGCTGCCGTCGCGCTGGAGAGCACCGTTCCGTCCGATCCGATGCGTCTGATCATCAGCATTGTGGTCGGCGCTATCGCCGCTGCCATCTTGGGCTTCTTGATCGGTATCCCGGTCCTGCGCCTGAGCGGCGATTACCTGGCTATCGTGACGCTGGCCTTTGGCGAGATCATCAAAGAGATCGTCACCTGCCTCATTGTGGGTGTCGACTCCCGCGGTCTGCACGTGATCTTTAACATCACGGGCAACTCTACAATCGACGACCTGCACCTGCTCGAGGACGGCACCGCCATCATCAAGGGCGCGCAGGGAGCATCGGGCGTGTCGACCTATTCGTCCTTCCTTGCCGGCGCCATCCTGGTTATGGTCGCACTCGTGATCGTGCTCAACCTGGTTCGCAGCCGTACCGGTCGTGCCATTATGGCCGTGCGCGACAACAAGATCGCTGCCGAGTCCGTGGGCATCTCCGTCACCGAGTACCGCATGATTGCCTTCGTGGTTTCCGCTGCCCTCGCCGGTGCTGCCGGAGCCCTGTTCGGCGGTAATTTCTCGCAGCTCTCCGCCACCAAGTTCGACTTCAACACGTCCATCCTCATCCTGGTGTTCGTGGTCCTGGGCGGTCTGGGCAATATGCGCGGCTCCGTCATCGCGGCGGCGCTGCTCACGGTGCTTCCCGAGCTGCTCCGTCAGTTCTCGGACTACCGCATGCTCATCTACGCCATCGTGCTGATCCTGGTCATGATCTTTACCAACAACCCGCAGCTCAAGGCGTTCTTCGCACGCATTAAGGACCGCTTTGCTTCCAAGAAGGAGGTGGCAGCCGATGCCCAGTAAGTTTGAGTTCAACAAGGGCAAGATGGTCCCGTATCCTTCTGGCGCCATCGTTCCCGACCGCGACCTGGGTCAGCGCCCGGCGCTCGAGTGCATCCACCTGGGCATTGAATTCGGCGGCCTTAAGGCAGTCGATGACTTTAGCCTGACCATCGGCAAGACTGAGATCGCCGGTCTCATCGGCCCCAACGGTGCCGGCAAGACCACGGTCTTCAACCTGCTCACCAAGGTGTACCAGCCCACGCACGGCACCATCCTGCTCGATGGTGAGGACACCTCGGGCAAGTCGGTCTACCAGGTCAACCGCATGGGTATTGCCCGTACGTTCCAGAACATTCGCCTGTTCAACACCATGACGGTGGAGGACAACGTTAAGGTCGGCCTGCACAACCAGGAGCGCTACTCCGGCTTTGAGGGCGTGCTGCGCCTGCCGACGTATTGGAAGCACGAGAAGGCCGCCCACGAGCGCGCCATGGAGCTGCTGTCCATTTTTGACATGGAGCACCTGGCAAATGAGCAGGCCGGATCGCTGCCTTACGGCGCTCAGCGTCGTCTGGAGATCGTACGCGCGCTTGCCACCAACCCCAAGCTGCTGCTGCTCGACGAGCCTGCCGCTGGCATGAACCCGTCCGAGACCGCAGAGCTTATGGCGAACATCGTCAAGATTCGCGACACCTTTGGCATTGCCATCATGCTCATTGAGCACGACATGTCGCTTGTCATGAACATCTGCGAGGGCATCTGCGTGCTCAATTTTGGTAAGGTCATCGCCAAGGGCACGGCAGAGGAAATCCAGAACAACGACGCTGTTATCGAGGCATATCTGGGCAAGCAGGATAAGGGGGAGAACTAAATGGCAGAGCCGATGCTTTCCGTCTACAACATCAACGTCTGGTACGGCGCCATCCACGCCATCAAGGACATCTCCTTTAACGTTAACGAGGGCGAGATCGTGGCCTTGATTGGTGCCAACGGTGCCGGCAAGTCTACGACGCTCAAGACCGTCTCGGGCCTGCTGCGCTCCAAGACCGGCTCCATCAAGTTTATGGACGAGGACATTACCCATACGCCCGCTGATAAGCTGGTGGGCAAGGGCCTGGCTCAGGTCCCCGAGGGTCGTCGCGCTTTTTTGCAGATGACGGTCGAGGAGAACCTGGAAATGGGTGCCTATACGCAGCCCAAGTCCACGGTGGCTCCGGGCCTTGAGCGCGTTTACGAGCAGTTCCCGCGCCTGAAGGAACGTCGTCGCCAGGTCGCCGGCACCCTTTCGGGCGGCGAGCAGCAGATGCTCGTTATGGGCCGCGCCCTTATGAGTAACCCCAAACTGCTTATGCTCGACGAACCTTCCATGGGTCTGGCGCCGATTCTGATCGAACAGATCTTCCAGATTGTCGAGGACCTGCACAAGGCCGGCACCACGGTGCTTCTGGTCGAGCAAAACGCGCAGATGGCGCTTTCCATCGCCACACGCGGTTACGTGCTCGAGACCGGCAAGATCACCATGACCGGCACGGGCCAAGAGCTCCTGCACGACGACAACGTGCGTAAGGCCTACCTGGGCGGTTAATTTTTCCAGCAAAGGGGCGCTGACTATCTCAGTCAGCGCCCCTTTTTAAGTTGCGGTGAAATAGGGACTGAATACGGGCTCCAGAGGCCAAAAGAGTCCCTATTCCACCGCAACTTCATGGGGATGTGTGACAATGCCCGTCGGAAAACATCTGCTGTCTTTGGGGGTCTATCTATGCTGTACGAGTTTTGTGCCGAGAACTTTGAGCGGGTGCCGGCGGCTATCGATGCCGGTGCAAGGCGTATCGAGCTGTGCGACAACCTTGCCGTTGGTGGCACCACGCCTTCTGCCGGCGTTATCAGCGCTACAGTCAGCTATGCTCACGAGCATGACGCGCGAGTGATGTGCATGATTCGCCCGCGTGGCGGTGACTTTCATTACAACCAGGACGAGCTGCGCATGATGGAGATGGACCTGGGCCTTGCTGTGAGTGCCGGCGTTGACGGCCTGGTCTTTGGCTGCTGCAAGCCCTGCGCTGGCGGATGGGCGCTCGACGAGCTTACGTTGGGCGCCCTCGTGATGGCCGCGGGCTGCGCGACCGAGGAGTGCAAGCGCGGACCCATCGATATTACCTTCCACATGGCGTTTGACCAGCTCTCGCCTGAGGCTCAGTTGGATGCCATTGATACGCTCGCCGACTGCGGCATCACGCGTATCCTGACGCATGGTGGTGCTGCCGGAACGCCGATCGAGGACAATCTGGAGCACCTATCGCGTCTTGTCGAGTATGCGGGCGACCGCCTGACCATCCTTCCTGGCGGCGGCATTTCCACGGCCAACCGCGATACCGTGGCGGCGGCACTGGGCGTCTCCGAGCTCCATGGCACAAGGATCGTACCGCTGGAGGTGTAGCCCGTGGCGCTTGTATTCGATGTTCAGCAGGCGAGCGGCAAGCCCGACGACAACCGTCGCCCCGGTACCGCGTGCCCCTTTTGCAACACGGAGGGGCTCACCGACATCATTCGCCGTGATGGCGATTGCATTTGGCTCGAGAATAAGTTCAAGACCCTGCGCGCCACCCGTCAAACCGTGCTGATCGAGTCGGCCGATCACGATGCCGACCTGGTGACCTATGAGCCGGATGAACTCCACCATGTGATGTGGTTTGCCCTGGGTTGCTGGCAGCAGATGATCGATTCACAGCAGTATCGCAGTGTGCTCATGTACAAGAACAAGGGTCCGCTCTCGGGCGGTAGTCTCGTTCATCCGCACATGCAGATTGTGGGTTTGGAGCAGGAAGACGGCTATGCTTCGCTGACTTCCGCCAATTTCGAAGGCATCAATGTCTGGCAACAGGGGAGAATCGCGGTCAACATCTCAACCGAACCGATCATGGGATTCTTTGAGGTCAATGTTTCAGCCCCGCAGGGAATCGCCGCCAGCGATGACACGAGAGACCAAGCCGAGGCGGATCTCTTCGCCGATGCGATCCAGGTAGCTCTGCGCTATATCCTGAACGAGCACCACGGTGGTCGCGCAGAGTCGTACAACCTGTTCTTCTATCACCTGGGCGGTCGGACCATTGCCAAGGCGCTGCCGCGTTGGGTGGTTTCGCCCTACTTTGTCGGCTATCGTTTGGCCCAGGTCAATGCCGAGACAACGCTCGATATCGATGCCGAGCGCCTGCGTGCGCACCTGGAAACGCTCGTATAGCAAGACTAACACCCGCGTAATGCGGACGGTCTAGCGTGCCATGGCGTCGCGGCCGGCCTCGACGCGCTTGCGCTGGGCGGCGCGCTCCTCGCCGGTTAGACGCTCAAAGAGATGCCCGATAAACGAGGCGAGTACCTGCTGAAACAGCGTTCCGCACATGACGGGAAACACGACTTCGCCCGGAAAGTACTGCGTGGCGATGACGGCGCCCGAAGAGATGTTACGCATGCCGCAGGTAAAGCACATGGTAGTCGTCTCGCTATATGGCAGATGCAGCGCACGGGCGATCAGAAAACCGACGATAAAGCCGCTGATGGCGAAGGTCAAAATAAAGAGGGCGACTTCCAGGCGCATCGCGTTCATGTGCAGAACGTACTCGCTCATGGTGGTGGAGTTGGAGGCGATAACGCCCATCATCATGAACTTGCAGGCGGGCGAGAGCGCGGGGGAGAGCTTCTCGTGTCCCCATCCACGCGTGAGCTCGTTGATCATGATGCCGAGCACGGCGGGGATGGCGATCATAAAGGCCATGTCTTGCAT
>CAJKEF010000053.1 GCA_905198825.1 uncultured Collinsella sp.
CACCTCGACGCGATCGCCGCCATACTTGGCCAGCGTCTCGGCCTGGACCTGCTCAGCCTGCGAGCGAATCGACGATGCGTAGACCATGCAGAGCAGCGCGGCGAGCACACCCGCGATTAGACTGATGGCGATGCGCTTGCTCTTGTTCACGGCCGCTCCTCTCAAGGTAGCACCGGGCGGATGCCCGTAGCACCATTGTCCGAGCGGGCAAGCAGCAAAACGGTGCGATCGCGATCTTGGTTTTGAGTGTCAAACCAATTGCCGACCAAAAGCTGACCGGCCCGTCAAGCTCGTGGCAAGGTTTTGGTCAGCACGTCGGCAAAACGCACGTTTAGGGGCGCATCGGCAATAAAAAAGCCGCCTCCCGTACCGTTGGGAGACGGCTGTCATAGGTAGATTCAATTACAGATGGACATCGGGATCGAGCATCTGAGCACTCACACGCATGGATGACGCCAGGTTTTGGAACGTCTCCAGGCGCAGGCTGTCGATTTGCCCGGCATCCTCGGCCTCGCGAACGGCGCAGCCCGGTTCGTGGGTATGCGTGCAGTCGCCAAACCGGCACGCACGCGACGCCTCGACGATCTCGGGAAACGCGCGTGCCAAGCCCCGCTCATGCCCCACGAGCGGCAGACTGCGCAGGCCCGGCGCGTCAGCAATAACGCCGGCTTCGCCCGGCAGCGCCACCATCACGCGCGCGACCGTGGTGTGGCGACCCTGGTCATCGCGCTCACGCACACCGCCGGTCGCCAACGTATCGTGGCCCAGCAGTGCATTGAGCAGCGTCGACTTGCCGGCACCCGACTCACCCAGAATCATGGCGCAGCTCCCGGCAGGCACACAGGCACGGACCTCGTCCAGGCCGCGGCCCTCGGCAGAGGACGTCACGATCACGCGCACGTCCGGACCCACCAGGCGGCGCACGCGGTCCAGATCGCGCTCGAGCTCCTCGGCATCGCAGCGGTCAGCTTTGGTGAGCACCACCACCGGCTCGGCATCGCAGTCGAGCGCCAACACCAACGAGCGCGCCACGCGGTCGAGCAGCACCTCACCGGCACCGAGCGCCTGCACGATTAGCACGCTATCCACGTTGGAGCAGAGCACCTGGCGCTCTCCACGGGCACGGCCGCGCCAACGCTCAAAGCTCGTACGGCGCGGCAGCACGCACTCAATCACGCCCATATCGTGCCCGGGAGCGCGGCGCACCGCCACACGGTCGCCCACGGCAGGCAGCAGGACCTCGTCCTCGCCGCGCGACTTGGCAAACCCCACGGCATGCTCGGCACGAAAGGTGTCATCGGCAGTCGCCACCAGCGGAAACCCACGATCCAGGCGCACCACGGCACCAGGCTGCATCTGCTCGGGCTCCTCGGCCCGAGCACAAAAATCATCGAAGGCAGCCCGCTGAGCATCATCGACCGGCAGATCGTCGAACGCCGGAACATCCTGCAGCGCATCGAGTCCCGGCACGCTTGCCAGCAGCTCCTCGGCAGACGCGGGAGCTTCGGTCGCAAGCTTCCGACGACGATCGCGCTTAGCCCGCGCCCCCGTCGTCTTTTTCTTCGCCTTAGCCTTCGCCTTGCCCACAAGCGCCTCCCAGCACCACAAATCACAACTGAGCAGGTATTTTAAATCAAAAAGAGCTGGCCGGGCAAAGCCCTAAATCAAAAAGAGTCGGTCGAGCAAACGCTCGACCGACTCACATACTTTCCCTCAGCCCTTTATCATCCGCGCGGGAGAAAAGCCAACAAGGATACCGCAGGGCCCGCCCCGGAAGCCCTTTCTCCCGAACGATCCCGCAGCGCGAAGCGCGAGGACCAGTGAGGGAGAAAGGGCGTGGAGCGGGCCCGGACGAGAGCGTTACTCCTTCTCCACAGCGCGCATGATCGCCTTGTAGATCTCCATCAGCGGAATGATCAGGAAGGCAAGGCCCAGGGCGGCGACAACGCCCTTGAACTCAAGCGTCACGGGGCCAAAGAACATCTCGGCAAGCGTCGGCTGCACGGTCACGATAACCGTCAGCACCAGCGCCAGCGCAGCCGAAGCCCAAAGCCACTTGTTCTGCTTCTTCATGCTAAACAGCGACGCACGACGGCTGCGCATATTGAAGCAGTGGAAAATCTCGACCATGTTGAGCGTGATGAACGCCATCATCACGCCTTCCTCGTCGGCATTGCCGGCGATCATATCGGCGATGTGGATGTAGCCCATGTCAAAGTACACGCCCACAAAGAAGCTCGCCAGCACCAGCA
Organism: uncultured Collinsella sp.; assembly: GCA_905198825.1. Classification (GTDB taxonomy): domain Bacteria; phylum Actinomycetota; class Coriobacteriia; order Coriobacteriales; family Coriobacteriaceae; genus Collinsella. The sequence goes on from CAJKEF010000053.1 coordinate 2,253, forward strand.
CGGTAATGATCAGGCCCTGGACCACGCAGTCCAGGCCCATGTGACCGGCAAAGACGCCGTCCTTGGCGTTGCGCGGCTTGCGCTTCATGATGTTGCCCTCGGCATCCTCCATGCCCAGCGCGAGCGCGGGGAAGCAGTCGGTGACCAGGTTCACCCACAGCAGCTGCACCGGCTGGAAGATGGTAAAGCCGATGAGCGTGGCGATAAACACCGAGAAGACCTCGGCAAGGTTGGCCGAAAGCAGGAACTGGATGACCTTGCGGATGTTGTCGTAGATGCGACGGCCCTCTTCGCAGGCACCGATGATGGTGGCGAAGTTGTCGTCGGCAAGCACCATGTCGGCGACGTTCTTGGTGACATCGGTACCGGTGATGCCCATGCCAACGCCGATGTCGGCGCGCTTGATGGACGGGGCGTCGTTGACGCCGTCGCCCGTCATGGCCACGATCTGGTCGCGCGACTTCCAGGCCTCGACGATGCGGGTCTTGTGCTCGGGCTGGACGCGGGCGTACACGCCGTAATCCTCGATGTGCGCGTCGAGCTCCTCGTCGCTCATGCGATCGAGGTCGGCGCCGGTAATGGCATGGCTGCGATCGGTGACGATGCCCAACTGCTTGGCAATGGCCACGGCGGTGTCGATATGGTCGCCCGTGATCATGACGGTGCGAATACCGGCGTCGTGCGCCTCGCGGATAGCGTCGGCCACCTCGGGACGGACCGGGTCGATCATGCCGGACAGGCCGCAGAAGACCAGGTCGTGCTCGAGCGCAGCGGGGCTGCAGTCGGCGGGAACCTCGGTGTAAGTGCGGCTTGCCAGCGCCAGCACGCGCAGGGCCTCGTCGGCCATGGCCTTGTTGGCGGCCACGAGCTCGGCGCGACGCTCCTCGGTCAGCGGGACGACCTTTTCGCCCTCGTAGATATGGGTGCACAGGCCGATCACCACGTCGGGCGCGCCCTTGGTGTACTGCTCGTACTCGCCGTCCAGGGTCTCGACGACCACGGACATCATCTTGCGGCCCGAGTCGAACGGGGCCTCGCCCACGCGCGGGTGCTCGGCAGTCAGGCCGGTGAGACCAGCCTTGCCGGCGTCGTTGACGAGCGCACACTCAGTCGGCTCGCCCACGGCCTCGCCCAGCTCCTCGTCCCACTGGGCATCGGAACAAAGGGCCATACCTGCCAGGAACTTCTCCTTAGGCGCAGCAAGCTCGTGCTTGACGACGGTCATCTTGTTCTGGGTAAGGGTGCCGGTCTTGTCGGAGCAGATAGTCTGCGTGCAGCCGAGGGTCTCGACGGCAGAAAGCTTGCGGATAATCGCCTGGCGCTTGGCCATCTTGGTCACGCCAAGCGACAGCACGATGGTCACGACGGCGACCAGGCCCTCGGGGATGGCGGCGACGGCGAGCGAGACGGCGACCATAAAGGTGTCGAGCAGGGCGGTCGGGTCGGAAAGGACGTTGCCCACGCCGTGGCGGAGGATGTCAACGCCAAAGATCACGACGCAGATGATAATCACCATGATGGTGAGGATGCGGCTGAGCTCGGCGAGCTTCACTTGCAGCGGCGTGAGCTCTTCCTTGGCCTCGGCCAGGGCGCCGGCAATCTTGCCCATCTCGGTATCCATGCCGGTGCCGACTACGACGGCGCGGCCACGGCCGTACACAACGGTGGAACCCATGTAGCACATGTTCTTGCGGTCGCCGAGCGGCACGTCATCGGTGCCCGCGGCAAGCTCGATCACGTTGGCGTGCTTCTCTACGGGCACGGACTCGCCGGTGAGTGCGGCCTCTTCGATCTTCATCGTGGCGCTCTCGAGGACGCGGCAGTCGGCCGGAACGGAGTCGCCCGCCTCGAGCATGATCACGTCACCGGGCACGAGCTCGGCGCTCGGCAGATGCACGAGCTTGCCGTCGCGCAGCACCTTGGACTGCGCCGCGCTCATCTCCTGCAGGGCCTCGAGGGCCTCCTCGCTCTTGGCTTCCTGGACCACGCCCAGTACCGAGTTGACGATAACGACGAACATGATGATGACGACATCGGCAAAGTCGGGCTCGCCCTTGACCATGCCCGTGAGCGCGCTGATGACGGCGGCAACGATCAACATGATGACCATGGGGTCGGCCATCTGCTCAAAGAAACGCTTCCACAGCGGCGTCTTCTCGGCTTCCTCGAGCTTGTTAGGGCCTGTCTTGGCGAGGCGCGACGACGCCTCGCCGGTGCTCAGGCCGAGGTTCTCATCGACACCTTGGTCGCTGAGCACCTCCGCCGCGGCGGACAGGTATTCCTTTTGCATATAGAGTCCCCTCCTGGGATTCGGGCCACTCAGCAGATTGATGCCCGATCATAATTCCCAGGAGAAGGGCAAGGGCTCATCAAGGCTGCCGTGCTGAGCGGCAGTTGATAGTGGGGCTATGGTACCCCAAAGCGACGCGTCTAGCCAAAACATTCCATCTGGAAACACGGCACAGGCGCAACGGTGCAGACCGTGTGATGCTCAACATTGATAAAACGTTTTTTCTTCGGCGCATCATCAAACTGAAATATCGCCCAGATAGCAGCGGTTAGAACGGTTGGTAAAGTTTTTGCATATACCGTTTTTCCGCAAAAAATGAACTTCTAATTCGGCATACGGTCGATTTTTTGGGGTATTCGGTCGTCATTTCGTTATAATCATCTCAGTTTTATTTCTTATGGTTTATCTATCAGCGCAAGACGATGTCAGATGGAGGTCTGAATGTACAAGCGCACCAAGATTGTATGCACCATGGGTCCCGCCTGCGATAGCGACGAGACCATCCGCGAGATGATCAAGGCGGGCATGAACGTCGCCCGTTTTAACTTCTCGCACGGATCCTACGACGAGCACCACGGTCGCATCGAGCGCGTCCGTCGTATTTCCAAGGAGCTCGGTCTGCCCGTCGGCATCCTGCTCGACACCAAGGGCCCCGAGGTCCGCACCGGCCTTCTGGTCGACGGCAAGAAGGTTGCCGTCAAGACCGGCGACAAGATCGTCGTCACCGCTCAGCCCACGTCCGAGGATTTCCACGGCACCGCTGAGCACATCTCCCTCGACTACCTGGCCCTGCCCTCCGAGGTCGAGAAGGGCTCCCTCATCCTGATCGATGACGGCCTGGTTGCCCTCGAGGTCGAGTCCGTCGACGGCCAGGACATGACCTGCGTCGTCAAGAACGACGGCCTGATCGGCGAGCGCAAGGGCGTCAACATGCCCAACGTCAACATCTCGCTGCCCGCCATCACCGAGCGCGATCGTCAGGACATCCTCTTTGGCCTGACCGAGAACATCGACTACATCGCCGCTTCCTTCATCCGTGACGGCGAGTCCGTCCGCGGCATCCGCAAGCTTTGCCGCGAGAACGGTGGCGAGCACGTCACGATCTTCCCGAAGATCGAGTGCGCCCTGGGCGTCGAGAACTTCGACGAGATCCTCGAGGCTTCCGACGGCATTATGGTCGCCCGTGGCGACCTGGGCATCGAGATCAAGCCCGAGCTCGTTCCGCACATCCAGAAGGAGATCATCGCCAAGTGCAACGCGGCCTACAAGCCCGTTATCACCGCTACGCAGATGCTCGACTCCATGCAGCAGAACCCGCGCCCGACGCGCGCCGAGGTTGCCGACGTTGCTAACGCCATCTACGACGGCACCGACGCCGTTATGCTCTCTGGCGAGTCCGCTGCCGGTAAGTACCCGGTTGAGGCCGTTAAGATGCAGGCCAGCATTGCTCTCGAGACCGAAAAGTACCTCCCGGCTCACGCTCCGCTCGAGGTTCCGGCCGATGCCCACGGCACCCGTGTTGTCAACAACGTTGTGGGTATGTCCGCTGTGAACATGGCTACCACCGTTGGCGCCAAGTGCATCACCGTGCCGACGACCACCGGCCGCACCGCTCGCCTGATCTCGCACTTCCGTCCCAACATGCCGATCTGCGCGTTCTCCCGCCACGAGTGGGCCGTCCAGCAGATGATCATGTACTGGGGCGTTATCCCGCACCAGGCCGAGATTACCCAGGGCACCGTCAACGGCACGATCGTCAAGGCGATCGAGACTGCTAAGGAGCTCGGCTACGTCGAGGCCGGAGACCTGACCGTCGCTACCGCCGGCGATCCCCGCATGAGCGTCCAGCTCGAGGACAAGGTCTCCTCGACCAACGTTGCTTACGTCGCTCAGGTGCGCTAAATCGCACTTGCAAGCACGCTTGCATTGCAAAGGGCCCGGAAGGCAAAGCCTTCCGGGCCCTTTTTTAGGACCTACTTCATATGCCGACTCATCGATTTGTGATCAGTCGCGAACCTTTCCGATGCCGAGCGTACCACCGAAGATGCCCTGCGACGGGAGCTGTTGGTCAATTGGGATGAACTGCTCACCGTTAAGCCGGCCGACTAGCAGCTAGCGATCAGGGGGACTGCGGGAACGTCAGAAGCAGCAACGCGAGCCGCAAAGCCCGCCTCGGTCAGCTCGATGACCTCGGTAAACGTTGCGTCGAAGAATTCCTCGGTTAGCAGACGATATGGCGGATGATCGGGCTCTCCGGGGTTTTCGCGCACGATCTCGTGCATGACGCCGATGGTCTTGAGCACATACTCCTTATGGATGGGATACTGCCCAAAACGCGCCGCAGCGGTATACAGGCGATCAGTCGCACGCGGGATGGAAACGATGCCCAGCGTCTTGCCAAACCAGTCAAAATCGCCCTGCTTTTTAATGCGGAACTCCTCGCACGGCTTGCCGCCGTGCGCCTCCAGGTACTGATTCACGCGCGTGTTCCATACCGTGTCGGCCACCAGATGCGACCAGACACCCAGTGTCAAATCGAGCAACGACTGCGCCACATCTTCGGACGCAAGCGAGAACTCACAGGCACCGGGACCGGCAACCGGCTCGACATCCTTGTAGCGCTGGGGATAGTGCACGCGGTTCAGTCGCTCGCGTTCCTCGATAATCGAGGTCGCCGCGGCTGGCGCACCGATGGGCGAACTTTTAAGCAACGGTGCCACATAGGTATCCCAGAACTCATGCTCACGAGGCTTAGGGATGGGCTCAGGCTTGGCAAAGTGCGTAATGCGGTACGGGATGGGATCGGCGATGCCAGGGACCATATAGC
>CAJKEF010000054.1 GCA_905198825.1 uncultured Collinsella sp.
GCGGTGGACGTGCCCCACAGAACAATGGACTCGATCCGCGCATCATCTACGCCGGCATCGGTGCCGTGGCGCTTTTGTTGATTCTGCTCATTGTGGTCCTCCTGCGTGGCTGCGGCTCTTCTGCACCCGAGTCGACGCCCGAGACGCCCGCGGCCACCAAGACGACGACCAAGAAGTCATCCAAGAAGACCGAATCTGTTGACGAGGATGAAGGCACCGACGAGGCGACGGATTCTGCCGATTCCGATGCCGCCAAGGCTACGGCGAAAAAGAAAGAGGACGAGGTCATCAAGGTCAAGGTCTCCGTTGCCAAGGGCAAGACCGCCTGGATCGAGGTCAAGGTCGACGGTAAATCGGTCTTTGGCGCCCAGGCAACCGGTCCCTTCGAGCAGGAGTACACGCCCGAGTCCTCGATCGAGATCACCACGTCCAAGCCCTCCGATGTCACGGTTACCAAGAACGGTGAAAAGGTTCGCTACGACACCAAGACATCGGGCGTGGCACGCGTGACCATTACCGTTCCCAAGAAGGAGACCACTGACTCCGAAGACGGCGAGAGTGCCGACGGCACCGATACTGCAGACGGCACCGACCCTCAGTCTACCGACGGTACCGACGCCCAGTCTACCGACGGTACCGACACGGCATTCGACGGCCAGACAGCAAACGATTCAGATGACTATTCGTACGACAGCTACTAAGGCTCCCCGTACCGAAAGGAAGAACCATGGCTAAAGATTCCAGCTTCGACGTTGTGTCCGAGGTCAACATGCAGGAGGTCGATAACGCCTTCCAGCAGACCACTCGCGAGATCTCCCAGCGCTATGACCTCAAGGACTCCGGCGCCACCATCGAGCTTTCGAAGGGCGACAAGCTCTTTACGATCAATGCTCCGGCCGATTTTGTCTCCAAGCAGATCATCGACGTGTTGAGCTCTAAGCTCATCAAGCGTGGCATCGACCTCAAGGCTGTCTCTTGGGACGCGCCGCAGGCGGCTTCGGGCGGTACCGTGCGCGTGCTCGGCCATATCGTCGAGGGCATTGACCAGGCGACCGCCAAGAAGATCAATAAGGACATCAAGGATCAAAAGCTCAAGGTCAAGGTGACCATCGAGGCCGATAAACTGCGCGTTACCTCGGCCTCTAAGGATGCGCTTCAGACGGTGATTCAGTTCCTGCGCGACCAGGACTACGGCCAGCCGCTGCAGTTTACCAACTACCGCTAATTTACTCGAAAGGACCGCTTTCCAACATGGATACTCCGTTGGGTTCCGTACTCTATATCACGCTTGGCTGCGCCAAGAACGAGGTCGATACCGACCGCATGCGTTCGCTGTTGACCGCCGCGGGCTACGAGGAGGCATTCGATCCGCAGGATGCCGATATCGCCATCGTCAACACGTGCTCGTTTCTCGCCTCGGCGACGTCCGAGAGCATCGAGACCACGCTCGAGCTCGCTAACGAGGTGCAGGACGGCGTTCGCGCCTGTCCCATCGTCATGTGCGGCTGCGTGCCGTCACGCTACGGCGACGACTTGCCTGACGAGCTGCCCGAGGTCGCTGCCTTTGTGAAGGCCGACGAGGAGGACGGCATCGTGGCGGTCATCGATGGCGTACTGGGTGTCGAGCGTGAGATCGCAGCCTATATTCCGCAGGTCAAGCGCACTGTCGAGGGCGCTGTCGCCTACGTCAAGATCTCCGATGGCTGCAATCGTTTTTGCAGCTTCTGCATGATCCCCTACATTCGCGGTCGCTATCATTCGCGCAATGCTGAGAGCATTATCTCCGAGGTGCGCGACCTGGTTGCCGGCGGTGTGCGCGAGATCGTGCTGATCGGCCAGGACACGGGTATTTGGGGCACCGACTTTGCCGACGAGGACGTCGCCGAGGGCTCGCCGCGCAATCTGGCACAGCTGCTGCGTGCCGTCGCTGAGGCCGTGCGCCCGCACAACGTCTGGGTCCGCGTGCTCTATCTGCAGCCCGAGGGCATGACCGACGAGCTTATCGAGACGATTCGCGATACGCCCGAGGTGCTTCCCTATATCGATATCCCCGTGCAGCACTGCGACGCGCGCATCCTCAAGGCCATGCGTCGCTCCGGTTCGCGCCAGGAGCTCGAGGACCTGTTCCGCGACCTTCGCGAGCGCATCCCCGGTATCGTGATTCGCTCCACGGCCATGGTCGGCTTCCCGACCGAGACCGACGACGAGTTTCGTGATCTTATCGACTTTATGGACACCGTCGGCTTTGACTACACGAGCGTCTTTGCCTACTCGCAGGAGGAGGGCAGCCTGGCCGCTAAGATGGAGGGTCAGGTCGACGAAGAGGTCAAGCTCGAGCGCGCCCAGGAGGCCATGGACCTGGCCGAGTCGCTCGGTTTTGCCGCCACCGCCGCACATGTGGGCGAGCGCTCCCAGGTGATCGTCGACGGTATCGAAGAAACCGAGGACGGCGCCGAGCTGATCGGCCATGCCTGGTTCCAGGCGCCCGATTCCGATGGCGCGGTGCACTTGGATGCCAGCGAGGCATCTGTGGGCGATATTCTGACGGTCGAGTTTACCGATAGCTTCTGCTATGAGCTTATCGGCCATGTTGTGGAGTAGGAGAGCATCGTGGCAAACGAGAGCAATAAGGAACTGACGAGTGTTTGGACGCCCGCCAACATCGTGACGTGCGTTCGCATCGTTTTTATCCCGGTGTTCATGATCGTGTCGGCGCTTTCTCACACGAGTGTTGCCGGTACGGATTGGAGCACCTTCGACGGCCCGCTCGCCGCCGCTGCCTTCATTCTGTATGTGATCCTGTCGTGCACCGATAAGGTCGACGGTTATCTGGCGCGTTCGCGCAACGAGATCACCGACTTCGGTAAATTCTTGGACCCCATCGCCGATAAGCTGCTCGTGTTTTCGGCCCTGCTGCTGTTCTTGGATTTTGGCGCGGTGACCGTGTGGTCCGTGTTTATTATCCTGTTCCGTGAGCTTCTGGTGAGCGCCCTTCGCATGGTCGCGAGTGCGGCCGGTGTGGTCGTTGCGGCCGATAAGCTCGGCAAGTACAAGACGGCGACCACGATGGTCTCCATCTGCGGCTATCTGTGCGTCTTTGCGATGGCCGGCCTCCAGTTTGGGCCTGCGGAGCTGTTGCTCGGTGTCTATGGCGTCTCACGCTTCCTGTACGCTGTTGCCGTTGTCCTGACCGTTATCTCGGGCGCTCAGTACTTCTGGAACTGCCGCAAGATCGTCTTTTCGGTCTAGGTTATGGTAGGCATGACGGACTCTTTTGAGCAGATTTCTGCACATAACGAGGAGCTGGCGCGCGATATTGTCGAGCGCGCGAGCGCTCGGGGCGTGACGGTTTCGACGGCGGAGTCGCTGACGGCGGGCATGATCGCCTCGACGATCGCCGATATCCCCGGTGCCTCGGCGGTGCTGCGCGGCGGTGCGGTGACGTACTGCGACGAGATTAAGCATCGCGTGCTCGGCGTTAAGCAAGAGACACTCGACAGCTATACCGCGGTGTCGTATCAGACGGCGCGCGAGATGGCTGCCGGTTCGCTGGAGCTGTATCAGAGCGATATTGCAGTGAGCGCAACGGGTTATGCCGGCCCCGGTGGAGGGACCGAGGACGATCCGGCTGGCACTTTTTATATTGGCTGGGCGTATCGCTCGGCCGATGGGGGAGTGCCGATCGCGGACTCCATTCGTTGTCGCTATGAGGGCGATCGTTCGTGTGTTCGTGCCCATGCGGTCGCGGAGGCATTGGGTCGCATTGTCCTTGTGTTCAACTCTATGGAATAGACGTGTTTTAAGGGGCCTCCGGGCCCCTTAATTGTGGAGATAGGGACCTCAGAATAATTTAGCGTTTGTGCTTGTCATAGGTGCATTTTTGCCTGCCTTGTTCCTATTTGGCCCTTTATGGTCAAGCATTTGGTCAGTGTTTGGTCGGCGATTGGTTGGGTTTTGGAAAGGTCGGCTGCATATGATTTATCTGAACGGTTGACCACGAACAGCCGTTCGTTTATTATCGATGCAGGTTGTTAAGAGGAGGGCTATTCATGGCCAAGAATTCAGGTCCCGTACGTACCGTTCATGCTCGCACGACGGGTAAAGAGCGCGATGAGATGATCGCCACCACCAAGGCCGAGATCGAGAAGAAATTCGGCCAGGGTTCCATCATGAGGTACGGCGACGGTGGCCCCGAGCTCGAGGTCGAGGCCATCCCTACGGGCGCTCTGGCACTCGATGCCGCTCTGGGTATCGGCGGTGTGCCGCGCGGCCGAATCGTCGAGATCTACGGTCCCGAGTCCTCCGGTAAGACGACGCTTTCGCTCGAGATCCTTGCAGAAGCGCAGGCCATGGGTGGTGTCGTTGCATTTATCGATGCCGAGCACGCGCTTGATCCCACCTATGCTGCGCGCATCGGCGTCGATATCGACGAGGTCCTGATTTCCCAGCCCGACACAGGCGAGCAGGCGCTCGAGATCGTCGATATGCTTGTGCGCTCCGGTGCCATCGACGCCATCGTCGTCGACTCTGTTGCCGCCTTGACTCCGCGTGCCGAAATCGAGGGCGAGATCGGTGACACGACGGTGGGTCTGCAGGCTCGCTTGATGAGCCAGGCGCTCCGCAAGCTTGCCGGCTCGCTTGCCAAGTCCAACACGACCTGCATCTTCATTAACCAGCTGCGCGAGAAGATCGGCGTCATGTTCGGCAACCCCGAGACTACGACGGGCGGCCGCGCCCTCAAGTTCTTCTCGTCGGTGCGCATCGATATTCGTCGCATCGACAGCATTAAGCTTAAGGACGAGGTTATCGGTAACCGCGTGCGCGCCAAGGTCGTTAAGAACAAGGTGGCAGCTCCGTTCCGTTCTGCTGAGTTCGACATCATGTACGGTACGGGCATCTCTAAGGAGGGCTCGATTCTGGACATGGCTGTCGAGTGCGGCATCTGCAAGAAGATGGGCTCCTGGTTTGCCTATGGCGAGGACAAGCTCGGCAACGGTCGCGAGGCCGCCAAGGCTTTCCTGCGCGAACACCCCGATTGCGCCGACGAGATTGAGCATAAGGTTCGCCTTGCCTGCGGACTTGAGTTTGATGACGATGCTCCGTCCGAGGTCGAGCTGACCGATCAGCCTGCGCCTGAGGAGTTTGATGAGCTTTACGCCATCGATGGTTCTGCTATGCTCGATGATGACGACGAGTAGCGGTTACGCTCATGTCGTATACGGTGACCGAGGCCACGGTCGTCTTTCCCGATAAGAAGGCGGCCTCCTCGTTTTCGAGCGGGTATGCGTCCAAAAAGCCTTGCGCACATATCGATTGTGAGCTTGAGGACGGTTTTGAGCGGTCCATTTGGATTCCCGTGCGGGTTGCGCGCCTGTATGTCAAAAACCGCCCCGATCTTCCCTGTGATTGGGACAACTTTCGTGAGGCGGTGCAGCTCATCGAGCGTAAATGTGCACTTACCATGGTGACTGAGATGTTATCGCGCCGCGACCATGCGACGGGTGAGGTCCGTGACAAGCTGGCTTGCTATGGGTTTCGCGCGGCCGCGATTGATTTCGCCGTCCAGCGTGCCACTGAGTATCGCTTTTTAGATGAGAACCGCTTTTGCTCGTACTTTATCGAGGAACGCAAACGGCGCGGTTGGGGACAGCGCAAAATCGAGACCGAGCTCAAGCGCCGTCATGTCGTGCTCGATGACATTCCCGGTTATCCCGAGGAATATTTTGCCGTCGAAGACGATTTGACGCGTGCGTCAGCCCTGCTCGCCAAGCGGCGTGTTCCAGAGACGCGCGGATTCGAAAAACTGGTTCGGTTTTTGATGGGCAAGGGCTTCTCGTATCACATCGCCGCCGATGCCGTTAAGGCACGCCTCGATGCCGAATGCGAGGAATGTGCGCTTTAGGCGTATGCGTTTTGTGGCCCTGCCGTTCACCGCGTTTTAGCCGCCGTGCTGGGGCCATTTATTTGACAGTTGTTGTGGTTCAACGTACGATAAACACTGTCATTTGCTTTGTGATATGTGCTCATCTGTGATGAGTTTGTTTATATGTTTATCTGTATCCGACCCGCATAAGCTGCGCCCATATTACTCAAATGTCGCGAGCCGTTCGCAAGGACGGTTCGCTTTGTTGTGTAACGAATCCATAAAAAGGAGTGAGCATGCCTATCATCGCAGCGCTCGTTGGCATCGTTTTGGGTGCTATCGCCGCCATTGCCTACATGCGCACCGCCAAGCAGGGTAGTCTTCACGAGGCCGACGAAAAGATCCAGTCGGCACACGCACAGGCTGAGTCCCTGATCGGTGATGCAAAGCGTCAGGCCGAGACCCTCAAAAAAGAGGCTCTGCTCGAGGCTAAAGAGGAGATCATCAAGAACAAGCAGGCCGCCGAGGCCGAGGACAAGCAGCGTAAGAGCGAGATTCGTACGCTCGAGAACCGCGTGATGCAGCGCGAGGAATCCCTCGATCGCCGCAACGACGCTCTCGACAAGCGCGAGCATCAGCTGTCCAGCCAGGCCGGTCAGGTCGAGAAGCGCTCTCGCGAGCTTGAGGAGCTCTGCGCCAAGCAGACCTCCGAGCTCGAGCGTATTGCCGACCTTACGCGCGAGGACGCTCACAAGGAGCTCCTCGACAAGGTTCGCGGCGAGGTGACCCACGAGGCTGCCACGATCATTCGCGAGTCCGAGCAGCAGGTTCGCGCCGAGTGCCACAAGACCGCCCAGGAGATTCTGTCCCTGGCGATTCAGCGCTGCGCTGCCGACCACACTGCCGAGGTCACCGTTACCTCCGTGCACATTCCCTCTGATGACCTCAAGGGTCGTATCATCGGTCGCGAGGGTCGCAACATCCGCACCTTCGAGCAGGTTTCCGGCGTCAACCTCGTGATCGACGACACGCCCGAGACCGTCGTTCTTTCGAGCTTCGACCCGGTCCGTCGTGAGACCGCCCGTGTCGCCCTCGAGAACCTCATCGCCGACGGCCGCATTCACCCCGCCCGCATCGAGGAGATGTATCACAAGGCTGCCGACCTGGTTCAGCAGCGCGTGCGCGAGGCTGGCGAGCAGGCTGCCTTCGATACCGGCATCCACGACCTGCACCCCGAGATCGTCAAGACCCTTGGTGCCCTGCGCTACCGTACGTCGTTTGGCCAGAACGTGCTTCAGCACTCCCTCGAGGTCTCCGATCTGTGCGGCGTGATGGCTTCCGAGCTTGGTTTGGACGTTGTAACCGCCAAGCGCGCCGGTTTGCTGCACGACCTGGGCAAGGCAATCGACCACGACGTCGAGGGCCCGCATGCCGTC
>CAJKEF010000055.1 GCA_905198825.1 uncultured Collinsella sp.
CACACGCTGACGCAGGCGGCAGATGTCGTAGTCGCCCAGGATATCCTGGCCGTCGAGCGCGATCTTGCCCTCGATGCGGCAGTCCTTGATGCCGTCGTTCATGCGGTTAAAGCAACGCAGCAACGTCGACTTGCCGCAGCCCGAAGGACCGATAAACGAGGTGATCTGCTTGTCGCGAATCTTGATGGATACGTCCTTGAGCGCGTGGTGGTCGCCATAGAACAGGTCGAGGCCCTCGACGTCGATGCGCGTCGGCGAGGCCGCAAGATCCTCTGCCGTGGGGCGAGTCGCATCCCCAACCTCGCGCTCGTGCGCGGCCTCGGCCTGCGCTTTCATGAGTTCTTCAAGCTCCGTGGGCTCCACAGCCGCAGCAGCCGTCATACCGCATACCTCCACATCGATATCAATTCAGCAGTATCGATAGTAGGAATCGCGGCTCATATGCACGTGAGCGCATTGTCAAGTGTTTGTAAGGGCGCCTACGCTACGTGGCGGGCAACTCGATAGTAAAAACGGTATGCTCGGGCGTCGATTCACATGCAACGGTACCGCCGTGCGCGCATACGATCTCCTTGGCGATGGCAAGCCCCAGTCCAGCGCCGCCGCGATTGGTCGCACGCGCCGCATCCAGGCGATAGAACTTCTCAAAGATCACCTTGAGCTTTGCCTCAGGGATGGGATCGCCCTGATTGATAAAGCGCACGCGCACGCCACCGCCGTCCCGGCGTCTGGCCTCGATCGTGATGGTCGAACCCTCATAGCTATAGGCAATAGCGTTTTTCATGATGTTGTTGAACACGCGAGCCATTTTGTCGCCATCCACGAGCACCGTCAGGTCCTCGCAGATATCAACCTGGGCTTCCTTGCGCTGTTCGTTGAGAATGGGATAGAACTCGTCGGCCACCTGCGCCAGCAATAGCCCCAAATCGACGTAGGCGCGGGTGAGCACAATATCGTGGAAATCGAAACGCGTGATGTCGAAGAACTCCTCGATGAGCGCGTCGAGCCGATGGGCCTTGTCGAGTGCCACGCCCGTAAAGCGCGCGCGCTGCTCAAGCGGCAAATCGGGGGCCTCCTGCAGGAGCGAAAGATAGCCCACCACGCTGGCGAGCGGCGTACGCAGGTCGTGCGCTAGGTACGTAACCAGGTCATCTTTGCGATGCGATTCGTCACGCAAGGCCTGTTGCACCTTACGCTCGCAATCGCGCGCCCGGTTGAGCGCACCCTCGACTTCGAGAAAGTCACCGTCGATGGTATCCCACGTGTCGGGGTTATCGATCAGACGGTCCTGAATACGGGCGGCGATCACGCGGTCGGCATGCTGCTCGCCTTGCTCATAACCCTGGTAATACAGGGCACGCCCGCAAAAGAACAGGACACACACGGCGAGCGCCAGCACAAAGCCGAGCATATTGAACACAAAGGCGGCATCAAAGAACACGGGCTCGCCAATACCGCCAAGCGCCATGGCCCCGATCGCCAGCGTAATTGTCCACGCGGCACCGCCGATTACCACGCAGCGGCGAACGATTTCGAATCGATCGATCAGCAAGAAGCCAATGAGCAAAACAGCCAGAATGCCAACGATATTGTCAATGCCAATGAGTAGCAGACTCAACAAAAAGAGCAGCACCGTCGCAAGCGCGCGGTTGTCGACGACCGCCTTTATGTATTCAAAGAGTCGATCGGGCACCTCGAATACCCGCCTATCGTCTTTTGTCATATCCACTTCCCCCACCATCAAAGGCGTTATTCGATTATGTAGCCGACGCCCCAGACGTTTTTGATAAAGCGCGGCTTTTGAGCATCGTCGCCGATCTTTTCGCGCAGATGGCGGATGTGCACCATCACCGTATTGTTGGAGCCGGGCATAAAGTCCTCGTTCCACACCGCGCGGAACAGGTCCTCCACGGCCACCACGCTGCCGCGATGCTCGACCAGATACAGCAAGATGGAATACTCGATGGGCGTGAGGCGCACCGGTGCACCGTCCACTGCCACGGAGTGAGCATCGCGATTAATCTCGAGGCCATCGAGTTGGATGGTCGGCGACTCGACCGCCTGTGCGCGGCTGCCGTAGCTAGTGTAACGACGGAGCTGAGCGTGAACGCGCGCAATGAGCTCCAGCGGGCGGAACGGCTTGACCACGTAATCGTCCGCGCCAAGAGAAAGGCCTTCGATCTTATCCTGCTGGGCATCGCGCGCCGTCAGCATAATAACGGGATAGGTATGGCTAGCGCGGATGGTGCGCAGCAGCTCAAAGCCGTCGATATCGGGCAGCATGACGTCCAGCAACGCCAGATCGAACTCCTGCTCCAAAATCGCCTTGGCGGCATCTGCTCCGCTATAGGCAATCTGAACATCAAAGCCCTCTTTTGTAAGGTAGATACCAACCAGGTCGGCGATGGCCTTCTCGTCATCAACTACCAGTATGCGCTCGTTCATGCGTGCTCCTCTCGCGCTCCATTATGCCCGAGGCAGCGCGCGCCACACACAACAAGCGCGGGCGATTAAGTCGACCTTAAGCACCCTTGCGCCCATTCGAGCGCGGATGCGGGCCATGCGCGCACGCAACGATCGTCGCGGCCGGCAAACGATATACTCTAGTGCCAGAAGAGACCATCCCGTCGAAAGCGAAACCTGTGAAGTCCCTCACCTCTTTTGCAAAGCGCTCCGCCCAACTTGCCGCCGGCTTTGTCTGCGCTATCGCTTTTGCTGTCGGCATGCCCACCGTCGCCGGCGCCCAAGTGCTCACGACCGACAATGTTTGCGGCAAAACCGCTGATGCGCGCGGCATCACGGCCGAAAACCTGCCCGATATCGATGCGACCAATGCCCTCGTCATGGGCAAAGACGGCACCGTCTACTATGCCCGCGGCGCCGATGAGCAGGTCAAGATTGCCTCGATCACCAAGGTCATGACCGCAATCCTGACCGTCGAAAACTGCAAGATGGACGAGAAGGTCACGGTGAGCAACGCTGCCGCCACCGTAGGCAACTCGACTGCCGGCCTGCTCGAAGGCGACGAGCTCACCGTGGAGCAGGCACTACGCGGCCTGTTGATCCCCTCGGGCAACGACGCCGCCACCGTGCTTGCCGAGTACGTAGGCAAAAAGATCGACCCCAAGACCAAAGACGCCGAGGCAACCTTTGTGAAGGCCATGAACGAGCGCGCCAAAAAGCTCGGCTGCACCGGCACGGTCTTTGAGAACCCACACGGCCTGGACTTTGATGAGTGGGCCGGCGACATGCACTCAACCGCACATGACGTGGCACTGATGATGCGGGAGGCCATGAAAAACGATACGATTCGCGAAGTCGTCGCGAGCGAGGATTCTTGGATTGAGGTCACGGGCGCCGATGACTCAGACCATTCGCATTCCATGGACACGCACAACGTTTTGCTCGGTCAGGACGGAAACATTGGCGGCAAGACCGGCACCACCGACGACGCGGGCTATTGCTTTACGAGCGCCTACAACCGCGACGGCGACGAGGTCTACACCGTTATTTTGAACTCCACAACCAACGATCAGCGCTTTACCGATACGGCGACCCTTGCCAACTGGTACTACGGTCACAAGGTGACGGTCGCAATTGCCAATACACAGGAGAAGACCGCCAACGGCAACCCGCTCATGGCACGCATTAGCCAGACAGATTGGACGGACAAGACGATCGACGCCACGCTCGCCGATCCCACAGCGCAAGCGACCGTGTTTTCCCTTGCCGGCGAGGTGACCGAAAAGGTTAGCTACGACGATCTTTCGGGCACGGTGCATGTGGGCGACAAAGTGGGCAGCGTTACGCTCAAGCAGGACGGCACCAAGATCGCCGTCATGGACCTGGTTGCCGACGAGGAAGGCTCGGGGCCCAATCCCATCGAGTGGCTCCTTGTGAAGCTCGACCGCCTGGGCCGCCGCATCGACAACCGCCCGCTCACGGCAGAGAGCGAGACCGTAGCCAAGGCGCCCGAGGTGTAGGGCTGAGGGAACATTACATTTGCGATTGGAGAGGCGTCCAACGGGGCGCCTCTTTTTTAATACCTCTTAAACGGAATGCGTCAGAATCACCAAAGCGACATTGCTAGCCGTTTACCTTCGCTGTGTCTTTTCGGACCTTGAAAACGGGTCGCCGGGCATGCTAGTAAATCCTTTCGACCTCCTTGGTCAAGGCCCTGAACAGATCCCCGGCTGAGGGGTCTGCCCCAGGACACAGCGATTGCCAGGCACCCGTTTCTCCGATGGTGCCCGCACTCGTCATAACAAGATCGTCGCTCCGCCTGCGAATGGAGACACTAACGGAGCTGCCATTATGGAACCCATGGATATCGACTTTATTTATGCGCCCATCAGCTAGATAGCTGATCATGACATTGATGCTGTCACCATACTCCGGCAATTCGAAGCCGTGGGAATCCATCAATAGCTTCACATCCTGATGGTAAATGCGGGCCTCGACGACATTCTTGGGCATTTTCCCCGTCTTTGTTGGAGAGCAAAAGCTGATGCTTGGCTCCTCTTCGCTCATGCCTCGGCCAAACCTAAGCATGCACGGGCATACCGACTCAATGGTTCGCAAGGCGTCCGCCGCGACCTTTTCCTCGGTAAACATCTCCACATCGATGCCGTTTTCTTCCATATAGGCACGGTTTTTACGTTGAAGCTCTAGCCGAGCCGCAGCCTCCCCATCTCCACGCTGTTCCCAATTTCCGGAGTCGGCGACATTTCGATCGAATGTAGAATCAACGGAACATGGCGCTTGCTGTTGAGTCGGATCACTGTCGCCGAGACGCCTTAGCTCGGAGCGTCTCATCAGTAGTGTCACAATATCAAACAGCCAACCAAATCCAAAAAGGCCAAAGGTAAAGAGATATAGAAAGAAGCTACCCCACATCCGTGCATACGCCCTATGAGCGCCCGACCACCCAAGAAGGAAGCATAGCAAAAGCGCCTTGTTTGCCCTGTCAACCGACGTAATCTCTCGAGTGAGAGATTTCTGTTCAGGCTTCGCCAAAGGTGTAATTTCATGCGATGAAACAGTAATTGAGGACGTCCTTGACGCCGAGCTCCGAGCGCCTGATTTAGCAACGGCGCGAGCGACATCCCCAACTCCGACGGTCGTTCTGCTGTATACGGCATTGTAAGCAGCCTTCTTCGGATTTTTGATCCACCCCATGCCCCTCTTACCATAGCCTGGGATTATCGCCCGCTTTACCGCGCGCTTCGCTCTGCCGGTCGTTCTTGCCTTGAGTGATGTCTTTAGATTCGGCTTACGCAGCCCGACCTTTACCATATTTCTACTCCATCCCCTCGGAACCCCACACCGGGGTGCACGAGCATGCCTGGGTCTCCCCGTTTTCAAGCGCCCCGTGTTTGCCTAATGTTCACGCCCTTTCGGACTCTAATCCCCAGCCGCCATTCTTGATAATAAAAAAGGGCCCCAAATGGGACCCTTCTTCAAAGTCATACTGGCGGAGAGCTGGGGATTCGAACCCCAGATGCCCTTTTGGGGCATACTCGCTTAGCAGGCGAGCACCTTCGGCCTCTCGGTCAGCTCTCCGTAACAGCCGTTCTATAGTAACCAAACAGCCGAAGTTGGGCAAGGGGAATTTTGAGGCGTTTCCTCTTTTACCTCTCTTTTACCAGTAAACGTCTCAGTCAATCATCTCAACCTGTAACATCTGCAGGCCGTAATCCCCTCCAGATGTTACAGATTGAGACAAAGATACAAGGACGGCCCCAGCGACAGCGCGGACAGCCCATTCTTTATTAGTCCTCTCGAACGGTCTCCAACAGATAATCGCGCATGTACGGAATTGCAAACGAAACACAGCCATAGCCCGCGGGCTCAATCAACCCCGCATCGATCAGACGCTTGCGATATGACCCAACTTTGTTCGCCGACAAACCCATCTTCTTGGCGATATCGCCGTTGGCGATATCGACGCCCTCGCATTGAGCCATCGCCGCGAGATACTGAAACTGCCGTTCCGACACCCTGCGCAGCGCTGGGGCAATCACCATAGCATTAAAGCTATCAAGAGCCGCCTGGATACCCTTACGAGCCGCCTCTTCGCTCACGCTCTCCGCCCCACTGCGCGCAGCAACCTGCCAAGCGTAATATCCGACCAGCTGGACCATAAAGGGATAGCCTGCCGAAGCTTTTGTTAATAGCACAGCGGCACCTTTGTCGAGCTCCTTGCCCGCTCGTCTCATCGTATCCTCAAACGATCCGCCAACTTCAAAATCGGAAAGCCGAGTAAGTTCAACATGTTTGGCTCGCTGAAGGAACGTCAACGTATCATCCACCACCACGCCATCTACCGATGTCGGCAGCCCGGCGAAAGCGAAAGCGACATTCGCTCCTTGGCGAATCAAGAGCTGCATCTCATTGCCTAGCTCGCGCATTTCCTCAGTTGAGGCATCCTGGATCTCGTCGAGCGTAATGAGCAGACCACCGCGCTTCGCAGCATCGTACATCGCCTCGCCCAGATGAGAGGCCGACTTCGACATCTCCATGGAGCCAAGGCTGACCCCTAAAATCGATGGGGAAATCGAGATTGATTCAAGACGAACGTTTCGCTGCAGAGCCTCGAGGATTCTATTGCAAAAACCAGCATTGGAGGCAACGTCAACGACCTCGAATCCTTTTTTGCGTGCAAGGTCACCCAATGCATTAAGGAGCACCGTTTTACCTGTGCCTCGGACGCCCGAGATGCGCATGAGTCGATCGGGGGCACCAGGACCATTCTCAAGAGCCTCGGCAAAGTCATCCAAAACAGTGTCCCGTCCGATAAGCTCAGGCGGATTCATGCCCGCCGTTGGCTTAAAGGGGTTAACAGCTTTCGTCATTCTGCCCTCCTCTGCTAGTTTTAACAACTTTAACAAAGTTTAGCAACTTTAGCAGAGTTTAACAGTTTTAGCAGGCTCGGCGGCTTTATGCCTTACCGATCCTGCCGGGTCCTCCCGCCCGCGCCGATACAAATAGCGCGGTGCGGCCCCTCTATATTGCCCCTACCCCAGCGAGCGGTTGAGGGAGCCGAGCTCGTCGTTGCCCATGGTGCGCCACATTTGGAAGATGCAACCGCGTGCCAAGAAAAAGAAGCCGTTGTCGACCAGTTGCACAGCGGCATCTGCAAGCTGATTCGTCACGGCGGACACTGGCGGCAACTCAAGTCCAGCCTTGCGGATA
>CAJKEF010000056.1 GCA_905198825.1 uncultured Collinsella sp.
CCACGAGGGCAACTTCGTCATGGGCGCCAACATCGCCGGCTTCCTGAAGGTCGCCGACGCCATGCTCGCCCAGGGCGTCTGCTAAATCTTCGCTCGATATAGCATCGCAGAAGGCTCCCAGCCATCTTGGCTGGGAGCCTTTTTTGATCCGCATGGGACGGAGGAAAACGGATCATTTCCCTCGGCCCTCTGCCGACCGCCCCTTAAGTTGCGGTGAAATACGGACTGTTGGGCGCCCTAAGCCCGACAAATAGTCCGTATTTCACCGCAAGTTATGGATGGGAGGGAGGTTTTTGTGCTGTGGAAGGTCGCGGCCCCTCGTTTGGTACACTTAAAAGTACTGGACAAGTGGAGAGATGGGGGAGAACGTGCTCAAGTTCGGTACCTACGTCCGTGTTGGAAACGCGGCCGAAGCCTATGAGCTCTTACAGAAGAACCGCAACAACAAGATTGTGGGCGGCGGCATCTGGATGCGCCTGGGTTCGCGTCGCGTGGCGACGGCGATTGACCTTTCGGCCTGTGGACTCGATCAGATCGAGGAGACCGAGACCGAGTTTCGTATCGGTGCCATGTGCACCCTGCGCCAGCTCGAGCGCCATGCCGAGCTCAACGCGCTTGTCAACCATGTCTTTGAGTTCGCCGTCCACGATATCGTGGGCGTGCAGCTGCGCAACACCGCCACGGTGGGCGGCAGCATCTACGGCCGCTTTGGCTTCTCGGACGTTCTCTCTGCCTTCCTCGCGCTCGATTCCTATGTTGAGCTGACGGGCGCCGGCCGTGTGCCGCTCGCCGAGTTCGTCGACATGGGTTACGTGCGCGACGTGATCGAGCACGTGGTGGTCGTCAAGCACGATTACCGTGCCAGCTATGAGGCCGTGCGCAAGGCCGCGACCGACTTCCCCTCCTTAAACGTCACCGCCGCCTGGTGGGACGGCTCCTGGCATGTCACTGTGGGTGCCCGTCCGCTGCGCGCGACCCTGCTGCAGGGCGAGGCATGCGGCCTGGTGAACGAGCAGCCTTCCGAGGACGAGCTACGTGCCCTGACAGCGTCCGTACGCGCGCTGAGCTACGGCACCAATCTGTGGGGCTCGGCCGAGTACCGCCGCCGCATCTCGGCCCCGCTGGCGATTCAGGCCGTGCGCCGCGCCGCCGGCATCGAGCTTTCGGCCGCGCTTGCCCGCGAGCTCGAGACCGTGCAGATCCCTAAGTTCGCCACGGACGAGTATTCCTGCCGCCGCGTGCCCGGCGTCGATTCTAGCGAGGTGCGCTAATGGCTGCCAAACTCATCGATCTTTCCTTTACGCTCAACGGCCGCAAGGTCAAGGTTCATATTGCCCCCGATACCATGCTCTTTGCGCTGCTGCGCGAGCAGGGCTGCGCGTCGGTGCGCTGTGCCTGCGAGACCACCAACTGCGGTTTGTGTACGGTGTGGCTCGATGGCGACCCGGTGCTGAGCTGCTCGGTTCCCGCCGCCCGTGTTGAGGGCCGCTCCATCACCACGCTCGAGGGCCTCAAGGCCGAGTCCGAGGCACTGGCCCGTGCGATGGCTGCCGAAGGCGCCGAGCAGTGTGGCTTTTGCGCCCCCGGCCTCATCATGAACGTGCTGGCGCTTGCCCGTGCCGCTAAGGAGGACCCGAGCCTCGTCGCCACGCGCGAGGAGCTCTCGCGCCAGCTCGCCGGCAACCTCTGCCGTTGCAGCGGCTACGAGAGCCAGCTGCGCGCCATCGTCCGCTTCCTTAACGAGTCCGGCGTGCAGGTGGGCTTTGAGTTGCCCGAACTGCCGGTCAACGATACCAGCTGCGACGGCGTCACCTACAAGCAGATCACCCACAAACAGCCCAAGAAGGACTCGAAGGCGCTGCTCGAGGGCCGTCCCGTCTACACGGGCGACCTGGTGCCCGCTGGCGCCCTGATCGTCAAGCTCAAGCGCAGCCCCTATGCCCGCGCCAAGATCCGCTCCATCGATACGTCGCGCGCCCTGAAGGTGCCCGGCGTGGTGGGCGTCTACACCTACGAGGACGTGCCCAAGCGCCGCTTTACCATTGCCGGCCAGAGCTATCCGCAGCCGAGTCCCTACGACCGCCTGATTCTCGAGAACCTCGTCCGTTACCAAAACGAGGAGGTGGCGATTGTCGCCGCCGAGACCGAGGAGGCCGCCGACAAGGCACTCAAGCTCATCAAGGTCGACTATGAGGTGCTCGAGCCCCTGCTCGACTTTACCCAGGCGCTCGATAACGACATCGTGGTCCACCCCGAGGGCGACGTGACCTTTATGTTCCCGCAGGGCGGCGACGTTGCTCGCAACCTGGTGTGCAGCGGTACCAGCGATTTTGGCGACTTGGACGAGGCCTTCGCCCAGAGCGACATCGTCTTTGAGCGCACCTACACCAGCCAGGCTACCCAGACCGCGCCCATGGAGACCTTCCGTGCCTTCGCGACGACCGACGCGTTCGGGCGTATCTCGGTGACCACCTCCACGCAGGTGCCCTTCCACGTGCGCCGCATGGTCGCGCAGTCGCTCGACATTCCGCAGTCGCAGGTGCAGGTCATTAAGCCGCGCATCGGCGGCGGCTTTGGCTCCAAGCAAACGGGCTGCTGCGAGATCTTCGTGGCGTTTGTCACCCAACAGACCGGCCGTCCGAGCTACTGCTGCTACACCCGCGAGGAGACCATCACCGCGGGCAACTCGCGCCACCAGATGCAGATGACCGTCAAGCTGGGCGCCATGAACGACGGCACCATCACGGCCATCGATCTGCACACGCTGTCCAACGCCGGCGCGTACGGCGAGCACGCTACCACGACGATCGGCCTTTCGGGCCACAAGAGCCTGCCCATCTACAACCATGTGAAGGCGAGCCGCTTTAGCTGGGACGCCGTCTACACCAATACCAACCGCGGTGGCGCGTATCGTGGCTACGGTGCCACCCAGGGCCAGTTTGCCGTGGAGAGCGCCGTCAACGAGCTCGCCGACATGCTGCACATGGACCCCGCCGACCTGCGCCTTAAGAACATCGTGCGCGAGGGCGAGGTCATGCCGCAGTACTACAACGAGAAGCTCAACGCCTGCGCGCTCGACCGCTGCCTGCTGCGCGCGATGGACATGATCGGCTGGCGCGACAAGCCGCTGGCCGTGGACCTGGGCGACCGCGTGCGCGCCCTGGGCTGCGCGCTCACCATGCAGGGCTCGGGCATCTCCAACGTGGACATCGCCGGCATCGACATGCGCCTGGAAGAGGACGGCTTCATTACCATCGGCACCGGCGCCACCGATAACGGCATGGGCGTCGACACGATCCTGGCGCAGATTGCCGCCGAGGAGCTGGGCGTGGAGAGCTCGCTCATTGTGGTACGTGGCGTGGACACCGATGTGTCGCCGTTCGACGCTGGTTCGTACGCGAGCTCGGGCACGTACGTGACGGGCCTTGCCGCCAAGAACGCAGCGGCCGAGCTGCGTGAGAAGATTTGCGCCAAGGCCGCCCAGATGTGGGACGTGGACCCCGCCGATGTGGTCTTCGACGGCCAGTACGTGCGCCTGTCCGACGAGCGTGCCGCGCGCGAGCAGAACCGCTACCTCACGCTGCGCGACTTTGCCAACCTATGCGTCAAGAACATCGCGGGCGGCGACGCGCTCACCTCGCATGCCTCTGCCTGCCTGCCCGTTTCGCCTCCGCCGTTTATGGCCGGCATTGCCGAGGTCGAGGTCGACAAGGCCACCGGCAAGGTGACTGTTGTGGACTACGCGGCGGCTGTGGACTGCGGCACCGTGATCAACGAGGCGCTCGCGCGCGTCCAGGCCGAGGGCGGCATTGCCCAGGGCATCGGTCACGCGCTCTACGAAATCGTTGAGCACGATGAGCGCGGCCGTATGCGCACCGGCAACTTTATGAGCTACAAGCTGCCCACGCGCCTGGATATCGGCAGCATTCGCGTGGCCTTTGAGCCGAGCTACGAGCCGACGGGCCCGTTTGGCGCCAAGTCGATTGGCGAGGTCGTCATCAACACGCCGCTCGCCGCCGTGGCCTCGGCCGTGGCGCACGCCACCGGACATCAGGTTCGCTCGCTGCCCATCACGCCCGAGAAGGCCCTGCTGGGGGAGTAGCGGGCCAGCGAACAAGTCGTAATTGGCGGGGGCGGGGCAACTCGCCCCGCCTTTTGCACTCGTGGTGAGGTCGTGAGCCTGTAAAACGTGTGCGTGCGCTTGCCGCTCGTATCTGCTATCATTCCTAGTCTGTGCGCTCATGCGGGCGTGGCGGAATTGGTAGACGCGCCAGATTTAGGTTCTGGTGGGATTCCCGTGAAGGTTCGAGTCCTTTCGCCCGCACCAACGCACCCGCGTCGGCTTATGCCCTCGCGACGCTTGTTGCATAAAGGTACCAGCACCTCAGATAAGCTGGGCAGTATGAGGAGGAACGTGTTGAACATCACCGCTTCTGACGTCAAGGACGCCAAGCTCACCGCTACGGTCACCATCCCGGCCGCCGACGTCGACGCCGCGATCAAGAAGGCCTACAAGGACACCGCCAAGAAGTACCGCTTCCCGGGCTTCCGCGCCGGTAAGGCTCCCCGTCCGGTCATCGACTCTGCTCTTGGCGCCGAGGCTACCCTCGCTCAGGCCACCAACGACCTGATCGCCGCCAACGAGCCCGCCGTCCTCAACGAGCTGGACATCGTCCCCACCAAGAGCGGTGACTACAAGGAGCTCGACCTCGCCAAGGATCACGAGGACTACACCTACACCGTCGAGTTCTCCCTGCGTCCTGCTGCCGAGCTCTCCTCCTTCGACGCCGTCGAGATCGAGATGCCCCCCGCGGAGGTCACCGAGTCCGAGATCAACAACCAGGTTGAGATGCTCCTCAACTACCGTGCCACCTTCGAGGACGTCGAGGGTCGCGCCGTCGAGGCCGAGGACTACGTCACTGTCGACCTCAAGGCCGTCGAGAACGCCGACAACTTTGCCGCCGAGGGCCGCATGCTCATCGCCGGTAGCGACAGCAACCCCAAGGAGTTCAACGAGGCCCTGATCGGCGCTAACGTTGACGACGTCAAGACCGTCACCTGGACCGACGAGGTCGAGGAGGGCGAGGAGGCCGAGACCCACACCGTCGAGGTCACCGTCAAGGGCATTAAGGTCCGCAACACCCCCGAGCTCACCGACGAGCTCGTCAAGTCCGACTTTGGCTTCGACAGCATCGATGCTATGCGCGACGCCATCAAGATCGAGATCGAGCAGGACAAGGCTTCCCGCCTCCCGGCCGAGAAGGAGAACCGTTGCGTCTCCGCTCTCGCCGAGCGCCTGCAGCTCGACGAGATGGATGCTGACTACGAGCAGTCCGTCTTTGAGGAGCTTGGCCAGAACTTCCTGTCCAACCTCGCTGCCCGCGGCATGACGCTCGACACCTGGCTGCCCGCTTCCGGTCTGACCATGGAGCAGTTCATCGGCGACCTGCACAAGCAGGCCAACGATGTTGCCCGTGAGTCCCTGGCTCTCGACGCCCTCGCCCGTGAGCTCAAGATTGAGGTCACCGAGGACGACATCAACGCCGAGTTCGAGAAGGCCGGCGTCAAGGACGTCGAGGCTTCCAAGGCCGAGTTCATCGCCGATGGCCGCATGCCTGCCGTCCGCGAGTCCATCCGTCGCTCCAAGGCCGTCGACCACCTGGTCGAGAACGCCAAGGTGACCGAGGTCGACGAGACCGCCAAGGACGCCGAGTAATTCTCGCCACCTTGCCCACGAGCGCATGCGTGCGCCCGTGATGGGGTAAAGTTATACACCGGTTATCCGGTAGCTTCGTACGGTGCCAGCCAATGCATAGCATGCGGGCACCGTACGTTTATCTAGAACCAATTTGGTCCGCAAGAGAGAAATGGAGATGCGTATGATCGCTAAGTTCGATTCCGCCCTCGTGCCATACGTTATCGAGCAGACGCCGCGCGGCGAGCGCAGCTACGATATCTATTCGCGCCTGCTCAACGACCGCATCATCTTCTTGGGCGAGGAGATCAACTCCGTCAGCGCCAACCTGGTCGTTGCCCAGCTGCTGCATCTTGAGAGCCAGGATGCCGAGAAGGATATCTCGCTCTACATCAATTCGCCCGGTGGCGAGGTCTACTCCGGCCTGGCGATTCTTGACACCATGAACTTCATTAAGCCGCAGGTCTCCACCATTTGCGTGGGCATGGCCGCGTCTATGGCCGCCGTGCTGCTTTCGGCCGGCGCTAAGGGCAAGCGCTTCTGCCTGCCGCACTCCAAGGTCATGATTCACCAGCCCAGCGGCGGTGCCCAGGGCCAGCAGACCGAGATCGAGATCGTGGCCGAGGAGATCAAGAAGACCCGCCGCGAGCTCAATCAGATCCTGTCCGACGCCTCGGGCCAGCCCATCGAGAAGGTCCAGGCCGATACCGAGCGCGACAACTACCTGACCGCTGCCGAGGCCCTCGACTATGGCCTGATCGACCGTATCGTCACCTCGCGCGACCTCGCCGCGAAGGACGCCTAGGATGGCCGGTAACATGCAGGACAACTTTGACGAGAACGGCAACCCCATCCGCTGCTCCTTCTGCGGAAAAGAGCAGGGCCAGGTCCGTCGCCTCGTAAAGGGCCCGACTAACATCTTTATCTGTGACGAGTGCGTCGCCGCCTGTTCCGAGATTCTGGAGGAGTCGCTGGCTTCGGACTTTATGGACGCTGCCCGCAACGGCAAGCTGCCGGGCTTCCTCAACGACCACGGTCAGGCTGCATCCCAGCCCGCCGTGGACCCCGAGACCGAGGGCTTTGAGCTTGAGGACGACCGCCAGGTCATCACGCACGTGCCGACGCCGCACGAGATCTATGACGAGCTTTCGGCCTATGTCATGGGCCAGGAGGACGCCAAGCGCGCCATGTCGGTTGCCGTGTACAACCACTACCGCCGCGTGATCGAGGGCGGCGCCGCGGTGTCTGCCTTTGACGACGGTATGGGCTCGCAGTTCGACGACGATATGGACGAGGTAGAGCTCGCCAAGTCTAACATTCTGCTGCTCGGTCCCACCGGTACCGGTAAGACCCTGTTGGCCCAGACGCTTGCCCGCATCCTCGAGGTGCCGTTTGCCATCGCCGACGCTACCGCGCTTACCGAGGCCGGCTACGTGGGCGAGGACGTGGAGAACATCCTGCTCAAGCTCATCACCGCCGCCGACGGCGACGTCGAG
>CAJKEF010000057.1 GCA_905198825.1 uncultured Collinsella sp.
CATTGGGCAGCTCCGGATACTTCTCGCGGCAGTATTCGATTGCCGCGGCCTCGCCGTAATTGTGCAGCGGGGCAAGCGGGGCCACCTCAAGGATCTTAGCCATGACCTCATCGTCAACGACCGCGGAATCATCGAAGTGCCAGCCGCCCTGAACGATACGGTGGCCGATGCCATCGATCGTAAAGTCGGTCTTCTCGAGCTCCTCGAGCACGCGCGCAATGGCAGAGCGATGATCGGGAAAAGGAATCTCCTCGGTCTGCTTGGCGCCACCGTTCTCGGAGTGGCCAAAGACGCCCATCTCCGAGCCGATACGCTCGCAGTTACCCTTGGCGAAAACCTCGCGGGTATCGGTATCCAAGAGCTGATATTTAAGGCTTGAGCTGCCGGCGTTGACAACAAGTACGTTCATGAGACTCCTTCGTGATTACAGTACGGTCGGCAAACCTATAAGACGGCCGTACCTTTAATAAGAAGTTATCAGAATTCAATAAATATCTATTAAGCTCTTCGCCCAAAGAGCATAAAAGGGGGCTGAACGGCACAAGGCCATCCAGTCCCCTCCCCTTGCATCAATTACTTACCGCTGACGATGCGCTCGACGTCGGAAGCGATCATGAACTCCTCATCCGTGGGGATGACGAAAATCTTAACCTTGGAATCCTTGGCGGACAGGCACCACGCGCCGTCGCCGCGCAGGGCGTTGCGGGCATGGTCCATCTTGACGCCCATAAAGGCCAGACGGTCGGCCACGCCAGCGCGGACAGCCGGAGCGTGCTCACCGATGCCGGCGGTAAAGACCAGGGTGTCCATACCGCACATAGAAGTAGCCATCTCGGCAGCCTTGGCGGCAATCTTGTAGACAAACATGTCGAAGGCGAGCTGAGCCTCGGGGTCACCAGCGGCGGCGAGCTCCTCGACGTTGCGGCAGTCGTTGGTCTTGCCGCCGGTCACAGCCAAAAGGCCGGACTTCTTGTTCATCATCTCGTCGACCTCGTCGAAGGTGTAGCCGCCCTCGCGCTGCAGGTAGCACACGGTAGCCGGGTCGATGGATCCGCAGCGGGTGCCCATCATGACGCCGTCGAGCGGGGTGAGACCCATGGTGGTGTCCATGCACTTGCCGTCCTCGATGGCGCACAGGGAAGCGCCGGAGCCGATATGGCACACAACGACCTTGCGGGCCTCGCCGTTGGTCATCTCGGCGACCTTCTTGGAGATGTAGCGGTAGCTGGTGCCGTGGGCGCCGTACTTACGGATGTGCAGCTTGTCGCAGACGTCCTTGGGCAGGGCGTAAGTCTTGGCGACCTCGGGCATGTTGAAGTGGAAAGCAGTGTCGTAGACCGTGACGTTGGGCAGGTCGGGATACTGCTCGAGGCAGTACTCGATAACGTTGGCCTCGGGGTTGTTGTGCAGCGGGGCAAGCGGAGCGACCTCGCGGATCTTGGCGAGGACGTCTTCGTCGACGAGGGAGGAATCACCGAAGTACCAACCGCCCTGAACGATACGGTGGCCGATGCCCTCGATCTTGACGCCGTTGGCCTCGAGGTCCTTCAGG
Organism: uncultured Collinsella sp.; assembly: GCA_905198825.1. Lineage (GTDB taxonomy): Bacteria > Actinomycetota > Coriobacteriia > Coriobacteriales > Coriobacteriaceae > Collinsella. The sequence goes on from CAJKEF010000057.1 coordinate 1,553, forward strand.
ACGACCTCGATGGCGACTTTGTGGTCGGGGAACTCGATGTTCTCGGTCACCTTCTTGGAACCGTTGGCAGCGTGGGTGAAGGTACCGCCGGTAAAGCAGACGCGCTCGCAGGAGCCCTTTGCGGACACCTTGTGGGACTTGGTATCGATGACCTGATACTTAAGGGTCGAAGATCCTGCGTTGACGACCAGAACGTTCATGTGTCTCCCTACTAACAGGCGGTGTGGCGCCGCCAGGTTACATACGCTTCAATAATAAACCCAAACGCCCTCGCGCTCGGGTTTATTGCGTTGATATATAAGTTATCGGTGCCCAAATACTCACGGCCTTTGACTTGTAAGACGAAATAGCGCGGGGATATACACCAAAGAAGATATCCCGAGCGCTACAAGCAATATGACTCGAATACCCGCGATGCTGCTCAACGCAGCATTGAACAGATAGAAAAGGATGGCACCCACCGCCACCATCTGGCTTTGGACCGAAATCAGTGAACAGCGCATCGAAGAATCGACAGCATTTTGAAAAATTGAGTATTTAATTGGAGCAAATAACGAGTAAGCGACCGTCTGCAGTGCATAGAACACGGGCAGCAAATAGACCGGAGTAAAGGGAATCAAAAACAGAGCAGTCAGGAAAAGGCGCACGATGCCGCAAATACGCGCAAAACGGCCCTTGTCGACATGAGCAATCACACTCGGCACAATAAGCCCCATGGAAGCCGAGGCAAGGAGCTGGACCGCAATGGTCACACCCGAAGCGACGGCATTCATTCCGCGACCCGCAAGCAGCAGTGAGAAAAAGTCTTCCAGGGCGACAAAAGCAAATGCCTGAGAGCAGTCCATGATGAACGCTGAACGAAGAATGCCGTTACGCGCAATAGCGGCACCGATCATCTTCGGGCTAATTCCACGCTTAGGTGTCGTTGCAGTGTCCCCCCTTCGCATCTCAGGAATGCAGGCAACGACAACCAACGTCAACACCATTGCGATGATATCTGCCGAAAGACCAATGAGATATGCACCGACAGACGAAATGAAACCGCCCACGCAAGCGGAGATGGCATAAGAGGCATAGAAAACAAATCGCTCAACGACATTAAGTCTTACGAGCTGGTCCTGAGAGACGCTGTCAATGTAGATCGCTTCTATGGATCCGCTCACACATGCAACTGCAAATCCTTTGAGAGCAAACGCGCCGATTAAAAGCAGAGGAGAACGGGCGAAAAGTAGGGCGGCGTAGTATCCAAGCATTCCCACGACGCCAACGAGACCGCTTGTCTTTCGTCCAAACCTGTCAGCAATATAACCAGTAGGAACCTCAAGAATGAACTTACTCACTTGGTATGCAATCATCATGCTAGAAATCGCTACCATCGAGAATCCGACGAATTCAAGGTAAACCGTCAGAAAATACAAAATGGTGCTGAAGTTCGACAGAAAAACGAACGTCATATAAAGCAAAACCGTACGGTTTTTCATGCTCCGCCCTCCAAGAGCCAATAGCCCAAACCGAAATCTTGGAAAAGCATGAGGGCAAAGCCGTCAGTCATGTGTTACAAGGCGTCAACATTCACTTGACGCCACGAGGCCAAATGGCCTCACGAAGCGAGATGACGCAATAGGTGAAGAAATACCGTCTGGTGTCGATCGGTCCAGGCATTTTGTCGATAGCAAAAATAGATGGGCAAGGCCACGTCATGCGAGCCTTCAATGGAGCACTCGCTCACTTCCAGTCCATCTGTTGCGAGAGAAGAGCCAGAAAAACTCAATATCAATCCCCCGGCTTGAAGAAACTCAGTCTGCGCCCTGTTTTCGTATTCGACGTCGCGGAAGCGGAAATTAACCAGCTGAGCCTCGGGACATTGGTTGATTGCATTGAGACAGGGTGACAAATTAATGGGAACAGCCAGCCTGCCGCCCAGCAACTCACGAACGGTCATAGCACCCACAGATTGATGACCCGCTGGACACGAAAGAACCTTGAGCTCCTTTTCACCCAAGTATTTCGAAGAAAGGACACTATCCCTTGGTTCCTCAAATGAGATGGCCGCATCCGAAATGCCAAGCACAAGTGATTCAAAGCATGTGGCCGTTGGCTGATGCCAAACATCAAGGTGAATCTGGGGGTGCAAGCTTTCAAACGAGTCGTACCAGTTTTCGGAAAAAAGACGCCCCCGCCCGTGAAGACAGGGGGCGTAAAGACGGAAGTGGCCGTCGGGCGAAACGCCGCCGTTCCCCGATTGAGCGTACTTTTTGAGATCGTCGACTTGTGCCAGGATCACGCGTGCACGACGCGCAAATTCTCTGCCCGCCGGAGACAAAACAGCCTCCCCCGCCGATCGGTCGAGCAAAACAATCTGATACTCAGATTCCAACTTTTTGATTGCCGACGAAACGGCCTGTGGGCTCACGTGAACGGCGCGAGCCGCTTTGCGCACGCCGCCGTAGTTCGCTACCGCTTGAAGGTATTCGAGTTGAGAAAGCTGCATAGGTTACTCCAAAGGCAGCCAAGGCGACGGGCTGTGCGTCCTCAGATGAGGTTCTCGCCCAGGTTCTTGCCGCCGAGGACGTGCATGTGGAAGTGCATGACGGTCTGACCGGCGTTGACGCCCTTGTTGGAGATGACGCGGAAACCGTCCTCCAGGCCCTTGGCCTTAGCGACCTCCTGGATGGCGTGAGCCATGGCGCCCATGGTCTCGGCAGGCACGTTGTCGGCGATGTCGCTGTAGTGCTTCTTGGGGATCACGAGCGTGTGGACCGGCGCCTGGGGATTGAGGTCGTCGAACGCGATGACCTGATCGTCCTCATAGACAACGGTCGAGGGGATCTCGTGGTTGGCGATTTTGCAGAAAATGCAATCACACATAGCTGGTTCCTTTCTTACAGACCAGGGTAATTATATTTGGTCGAGATGGTTAGAACGAGAGGTTGTCGTCGGTGTTGGCGGCCTCGCCGTCGGCGAGCACGTCGTTGCCGTCGACGTCCTTAAGGAGCACCGAGACCTTCTGCTCGGCATCGGACAGGCGGGTGCGCAGGCTCTTGAGGAGCTCGACGCCGCGGGTATAGCTCTCGAGCGACTCCTCGAGCTCCATATCGCCCGACTCCAGGCTGCGGATGATGAGCTCCAACTCCTGCGAAGCCTGCTTGTACGTAAGCTGCTCGACCGGGGTCTTCTCTGCCATATCTGTTTCCTTTCCTAAAGGTTTATCGCTGTGAAACGCGGTCTACTCGACCGTATCGACCGTTGCCGCCACGTTGCCGTCTGCCATGCGCACGCGAATGGCGTCGCCGGGCTTAAAAGTCTTGGCGCTCGTAGCCACCCCATCATCGCTGTACGCGATGGAATAGCCACGGGCAAGCACCTTGAGCGGCGACAGGGCATCGAGTGAGGCTGCCGCACGGCCCAGGTCGGACGCGGGTTTGCTGAGCATCGTGCGCCCCTGATGCTCCAGACGGGAACTCGCAAGCGTGAGCGCATGGCGCTTGCCATCGAGCCCCGAGGTGCTTGCAATCAAGCGCTCGGGCAGACGCTCGAAGTTGGAGCGGAAGGCCCCAACCGAACGCGTTATGGCGCCGGACAGACGATCGGCCGTCAAGGCAAGCTCAGACTCGCGACGCTCGACCATAAACGTTGGATCGTTGAGGCACGGGCGGCACGCGGCCGCATCGAGCGCGTCACCCAGACGAGCCGTATAGGTGTCCCAGGCACGACGACCGCGCTGGTCGAGCATCTCCAAATCAACCTGATCCGACCCAATCATCGATGCCATCGCAGCACCCAGACGCTGATGACGTGTCTCGAGCACATCGGCCAGCTCCGTCATAGCCGGCGCCACCGATTCGGCCGCGGCCGTGGGCGTGGAGGCACGGCGGTCGCTCACCATGTCGCAGATCGAGGTATCGGGCTCATGGCCAATGCCCGTCACCACGGGCACAGGACAGGCCGCCACCGCACGGGCAAGCTCCTCGTCATTAAAGGTCATAAGGTCTTCGAAGGAGCCACCGCCGCGCACCAGCAAGATGCAATCGGGCGCCGGCGTAATGGCAGCGGCGCGGCGCAAGCCTTCAATAAGCTCCGCCGGCGCACCCTCACCCTGGACCTTTGCGCCCACGCAGACAAGCTCGACGAGCGGGTTGCGACGGCGCAGCGTACGCTTGACGTCGTCGATTACGGCACCCGAAAGCGAGGTGACGACCGCCACGCGGGAGCAGAACACCGGGATGCGGCGCTTGCGCGCTTCGTCCATCAGGCCCTCGCGGCGTAGCTTTTCGGCCAACTGAGCCACCTGCTGACGCAGCAAGCCCTCCCCCGCCAGCGAGAACGAGCGGGCGACGAAGCTCATGCGACCCGTAGGCTTGTAGAGATTGAAGCTGCCCTTAAAGCTCACCTGCATGCCATCGCGCAGATCGAACGTGCGCTTGAGATAGGCGCCCTTCCAGATGATGCAGTCAACGGCGGCCGAATCGTCCTTGATTTGGAAGTAGCAGTGGCCGCTTCGGGCATTGGGACCACGAAAACCCGTGACCTCACCCAAAACGCTCAGCTGCGGAATGGCATCGAGCGCGCCGGCGGCGATCTCCACCGCTTGGCTCACGCTGAGCTCTTTGCGCTCCCGATCGTCCGAACCGTCGAACTCAGCGGAAACGGCATTGCCGGTTAGGTTCCAGCCTGCCACGCAGCCTCCTTTCGTCATCGTGCACACGGGCTCCGGCCCTGCGCAAATTCAAGTCCAACACATAGTACAGCGCCGCGGGGACACGAATCCCCGCGGCGCCTGCCTGTCCTATTTGTTATCGGTTGGAGTTTCTGTTGTAACGAGCCATAAGGTAGAGCAGTTGGATGATCGAAGTGAGCGCCGCCGCCACGTAGGTGAGCGCGGCTGCCGTCAGCACCTTCTTGGCACCGTTGACCTGCTTGGAACTCATGCCCGACTGCTCGATATACGCCACGGCGCGTCGACTGGCGTCAATCTCGACAGGCAGCGTAACGAGTTGGAACAGCACACTAAACGAGAAGAAGACCAGCGCGAGGGTCGTGAGTCCCGCAATGTTCATGAACAGGCCCATGAGCAGCACGATCGTCCAGGTGTTCTGGGTAAAGTTGACGACGGGGACCAAAGCGGTGCGTACCTTCATCATGGCATAACCACTTTGACGCTGGGCGGCATGGCCCGCCTCGTGGCAGGCGACGGCAACGCTTGCGACCGACCCGCCCGAACGGTTGGCATCCGACAGATACAGGTTGTTATCCTGCGGGTTGTAGTGGTCGGTGAGCTCGCCGGCAACGCCCTTGATGCCCACGGCGCTACAACCGTTGGCATTGAGCATGCGGCGAGCGACCGTGGCGCCCGTGTCGCCATCCGAGCGCACCTTAGACCACGTCTTATACGTCGAGTTGATATAGCTCTGCGCCGCAAGACCAAGCACCGTACAAACAAGGACAACCAGCAGGTACAGCGGGTCGATGCCAAAGCCGTAACCATAGTAATAGGGCATGCGAATTCCTCCGAATCGAGTTACACGTTGGAGGCATTCTACCCATTCGACTGACCAGCAAATCAACATCGATGTTTTGGCAATGTCAGCGAAAACG
>CAJKEF010000058.1 GCA_905198825.1 uncultured Collinsella sp.
TTATCTCCTGCGGCCCCGCCTGACATGTGCGCGGATGTGTCCGCCAATCCGCGGCTGATGTTACGTGCCGTTACGCGATGGTTGCGCTGTAGGAGGCGACGTCCTCGTAGGAATCGGTCAGGTAGGCGTCGATGCCGATGGTCGTGTTGACCAGGTCGTCAAGGCTGTCAAGCTCGCCGCTCGAGAATGTGAACTCCTCGGTGGCGTTGGTGCCAGGCATCAGGTGAGCCGAGAACCAGGGTTCCTTCATGGTGCCGTTGACGTTGGTCTTGCCGGAAGGAGCGTAGAAGGTCAGGTCCTTGTCGCTCTTGTTGGTGATGTTGACGACAAAGCCGATGTCGCCCCAGTCGTCCTTGAACTTCTCGGTGATGGTGATGGTGCACAGATCGTCATCGGCGACGGTGACGGCGGGGGAGATTTCGACGCTCTGGACATCGTCGTCTTCGACGGCCTCATCGATCTCATCTTCCTTCTCGGCCGCCTCGCGATCCTTCTTCACCGTACCGGACAGGTCCTTGTCGGACTTGGTGAAGATAAACTTGTCGCCGTCCACCTCCAGGACGAGCTTGTCGTCCTTGAGCTTCAGATCGTGCGATTCATCTTCGGCGGTGACGGTTGCGGTGGTGGCGTCCTTGGCCTCCCACTTAAGGTCGACAACCTCAAGGAACAGGTCGAGGGTGCCCGTACCGTCCTCATCGAGGATCAGGATGCAGTTGACGCCCCACTCTTCGAGCATATCCATGTACTCATCGGTGAGCTCTTCGCCATCCAAGGTTCCACCCGAGTACTGCCAGCTGCCGACGAAGTTGGCCTTGGGGTCTTTGCCGCCGCCGCTGCAGCCCGTCAGGGCAAAGGCGAGCGCCAGGACGCATGTCAGAAATGCGAGTACGGACTTTTTGAACGTTGTCTTCATGGTGTCCTCCTTCTTGTGTGAAAGCCCATAGAAGCAAATGCGGGGGTGGCGGACCCCCCGCCAATTACCAGATAGAGGGGCTAGGGCCTGGGCGTTCCGCAGTTGCTGCAGAACTTGCCGCCGTTTTCGCTGCCGCAGTTGGGGCAGAACCACTTGGCCGGTGCCGGGGCGGGTGCGGGACTGCCACACTCGGGGCAGAACTTGCCGGTGTTGGTGGCGCCGCAAGTGCAGGTCCACGTGCCGGCCGTGGGGGCAGCGGCAGGAGCCGGTGCGGGGGCGGGTGTCGGAGCCGGCTGCGGGGCGGCCTGCTGCTGTGCCTGGCCGGCGGCGAACAGCTGGCTGGCGTTCATGCCGCCCATGCCGCCCGCAATGCCCATGCCCATAAAGCCGGCCATCGCGCCGTTGGGGTTGGCGGCTGCCGCGCGCATCGCATCGCTCTGGGCGCTGGCGATGTTGGCGGCTGCCATGGTGGGATCGCGCATGACTGCGGCCTTCTGCAGGTCCTTGATCATCTGCTCGTCTTCTTGCGAGGCGGCGATGGAGTTGACGCCAAAGCTCACAATCTCGACGCCGCGCAGGTCGCGCCAGTCGGCCGAGAGGACCTCGTTGAGCGCGCGGGCGAGCTCGGTGGTGTGACCGGGGATGGCGCTGTAGCGAATGCCCATCTCCGAGATCTTGGCAAAGGCGGGCTGCAGGGCGGTGAGCAGCTCTGACTTAAGCTGGCTGTCGATCTTATCGCGCGTGTAGCTATCGGTCACGTTGCCGCACACGTTGGTGTAGAACAGCAGCGGGTTGGTGATGCGGTACGAATACTCGCCGTTGCAGCGCACGGAGATGTCGACGTCCAGGCCAATGTTGTTATCGACCACGCGGAAGGGCACGGGCGAGGCGGTGCCGTACTTGTTGCCGATGATCTCCTTGGTGTTAATGAAGTAGACGCGCTGATCTTTGCCCGCGTCGCCGCCAAAGGTAAAGCGGCTGCCGATATTGGCGAACGTCTCCTTGATGGAGTCGCCCAGGTTGCCGCTAAAGACGCTCGGCTCGCTGCCGGTGTCAAAGACAAACTCGCCGGGCTCCAGCGCGACCTCGATGATCTTGCCGTTTTGCACCACGAGCATGCCCTGGCCGTCGTTGACGGCGATGACGGAGCCGTTGGAGATGACGTTGTCCTCGCCGCGCGTGTTGGAGCTGCGGCCGCCGGTGCGCTTGCTGCCCTTGCAGGCCAAGACATCAGCGGGCATCGATTCGCAATAGATAAATTCCTTCCACTGGTCGGCCATGACGCCGCCGGCAGCACCCAATCCAGCTTTCAAGAGTCCCATGGTGATCTTCCTTTCTCGTCAAAGGCCGGGTGGTATTGGTCAGAATGGCTAATCGTCCTTGTTGTCCTTCATGACAACGGTGGTCTCGGTGTGGCTGAAGGTGTCGTGCTTCTCGGTCAGGTCGAGCTCTCCGCAGTAGTAGTCGGCGTGGGTTGCCTCGTTGGCCGTCTTGAGCTGGCCTACCAGCAACACGTCCGCGATGATTACGATGATCAGTGGCGCGACGATGTTGATGAGGATGCCCTCGACATCAAAGGTGAGGTAGTCCGGATCGAAGGCGTTCTCTCCCATAAAGAGAATCTGGGAGAGGACAAACCCGATCACAAAGAACAGCACCGAGGCGATGGCGAGCTTGGGCTTGGAGCAGGGGAGCTCGCCGACCATGCGACCGGTCTGGCCGTTCATGGCAAACAGATAACTCTTGCCGTTCCACGAGGTGGAAAGCATCCACACGGGGAACAGGGCGTAGTCGCTGTCTTCCCAGGTGTAGTCGAGCTGCTTGCTTTCGACCGTGGCGTCGTCATATTCGTCGACGACGGTCTCGCGCAGGGCCGAGATCGTGCTCTCCTCCATGCGGCGCTCGGCACGCGCCTTGCAGGTCTCGCAATCCTCGTCGTAGCGGTTGGCGATGTAACCGGGCATATAGGCGACCGAAAACGGGCGCAGTGCGTCGTAGTCAAACGGCTCGATGGCGTCCATGTGGCCGTCGGGCATCTTGGACGATCCGTCGACGGGCACGCGCTTAAACGAGATATTTCCCTTGCGGTAGGCATCGTAGTGGTCGGTGGTCGTGACGGTGCGGTCGGATTCCTCGGTCACGGTCTCGTTGGTCGCATCGAAGTACACTTCGCCGTCAACGCGGGCGCCGTAGAGCCAAAACGGCACGTAGACACCTTGGACCTCGTCGATGTGGTTGCCGGTGACAAAGCTCTTGGGCAGTAGGATCTTGCCCTTGTAGTGGTCTTTGAGCGCAGCCATGACATCGTCGCGCCCGAGCTTAAACGGGATCACCAGGTCGGGTGAGAAGTCGCCCGAGAGCTGGCCGGGTGCCACGGCGGAGTTGCCGCAGTATGGGCAGGTGGTAACGGCGACAGTGCCGTCCGAGACCAGCTCGGCACCGCACGATGAGCAGATGTAGCCGGCGTTTTGAGCCAGCTCCTGCACGGCATCGTCGACAGCAGGCTTGGGGGCCGCGGCTGCGGCATCGGCTTTGGCATCTGCCTTGTCCTGGCGCTCGCGATAGAGGGCCTCGACTTCTTCGACTTCAAAACGCGAATCGCAGTAGTCGCAGACGAGCTTTTGCTCGGCACTGGCAAAGTGAAGGGGACCGCCACACGCGGGGCACTGATAGTTGACGCTCTCAAAGGCCATGATCGGTCCTTTCCGTGCCGGAGGCTATGCGCCGATGGCGCCGCCGCAGTATTCGCAGCGCCCACTGGCATCGGGAATGGTGGTTGCACCGCAGAAGGGGCAGGTGACCGCGGTCTTGGGGGCCTTGGCGGCCACGACGCTGTCGCGCGTTTCCTGGCGCAGCTGTACCAGCGCGTCGCGAACTTCGGTTGCCTGGCGCTTGGCCTCGCGATATTCGATGGAACCGCGCTGATCGATGGTGGAGTCGTTCACGCGCAGGTTGATCTCGGTAAAGTACGGCGTGTTGACGTGAATGGTCAGGTTAAAGTCGTAATCCAGGTCATAGCGCGGCGGATTGTAGCTCTCGCGTTCGCCGTCCTTGGTCTCGCGATAGATCTCGGTGCGATGCTCGTCGATATCCATGTCGCAGCCAAGTACCTGCGAGAACTCGATGATGTCGGGATTGGCGTCGCGCCAGCGGCTCTGCGAGGTAATGATCAGCAGACCCGCGTCTTCGTCGAGCATAATATTGGTGCGCCCGGCAGAGAGCGTGCGCGTAGGGTTGAATGAAGCCAGGCGTTCGGCATTGGCCTCGCGGTAGGCGAGTTGCTCGCGGATATCGTCCGCGGTGCTGGAGCGATAGCCGTGGAAGTAGGGGGAGAGCTTGCCGGCACACTCTTTGCACAGGTAGCCTTCGCTGATCTTGGTCTTTCCCAAAAGTCCCAGCTCGGTACCGCAAATCGCGCACTCTTTCTTTTCGAACATCTTGTCAAAGAAGCCCATGGCTGCCTCCCATCAACAGGTAGCGTGTGTCACTTTTGATGATGGGGGAGTGCGCGATCTTTCACGATACCCAGACGGCTCAACGAGTCTCCACAACTGGGACACATGGCCCATTTTTGATTAGTCGTTGGGGACGTTCTTAAACGACTAGTCGCGGGGGACGCTCTTTGTCGAAGGCACTCATTGGGGACGTACTTAAATGAGTGGTAGTTGGAGACACTCCTGGCCGAGCTAGAGATCGCGCGCGTCCCTTCTGGTCCATGCGGCTCAAAATCGCGGCGTGATGTGGACGGCTGGGGTCGAATTGGCAGCATTTCGAGCCTGGCTTCGATATTGAGACTGGTTCTTTATTAAAATAGATTTCCAGACAATTGAGCGGCTGGGGGTTAACCATGAGGGGCATGGGAGACACAACCGCATATTTGCGTCGGGGCATTCGGGAGATTATATGCCTGGCGCTGTTCTTCTTCACGTTTTTGGCGTGCGAGTATCTTTTTGATGTGCGCATGGCCGAGTTCGTGCCATCGAGTGAGGTCGTCATCTACGAGAGCATCGTTGTCGGCGCGAGCGTGATTGGCTTTTTCGTGCGCCCATTTCTGTACTATCGCCGTCCCCAGACGATCGATGCGACGAGCGATATTACGGGCGTGCTGTTGGTATCGGCGTTGCTGCTGATGATTATGGCAGTGCGGTTTGAGGTGGTAATTGCCGGCGGTTTGGTGGCGTGCTGTGCGTTGGGCTATTGCGGATCGACCGCCCATGCCAATCTTGCGCGGCGTTTTGCGCAGACGCCCTGCCTGGCGCGCGCCGTGGCGGTTTCCTATGCTGCGGGCATTTTGGTGCAGGTGCTCAACCATATGGTGATGCCTGCGGGCATTCCCCAGCAGTCTGCTCTCATTGCCTGTGCGATTGCGCTGGTGGGGCTGCTTCACGGTGCCCGCCGCGCTAAATTGCGTGATGAGCCTGCGCCCGAGTTCGAGGCCGAGATTGCCGAGCTATCGGTCGATGCGTCGGAGCGTAGCGCCAGGTGGCACGATGACCCCGAGGCAAAGGCGGCCTTTCAGGGTGCCGCGGTGCGTCTGACGGTGGCGACTGCTTGCCTCACCGGCGTGTTCGCGGCCCTCAATGCCGGCCTTACGACCTCGCATGCTGCTGGCGCTATCGATCTGGGCGACTGGCCGCGCTTGCTGCTGGTTGTGAGCGCCCTTGCCGCCGGCGTCCTGTATGACCTGCGTGGGCGTTCGTATATGAATATCATCATGACGTGCGCCGCCATGCTGTCCACGCTCTCGTTCTTTGTGCTTATCACCGATGGCAACGGCGGCAACACGCTTGCCGCCACGATCATCTTTTACCTTGGCACGGGCTTTTTCGTGGTGTTCTTCACCGCGAAGTTCGCCGCGATTTCGATGTATGCCCGCTGGGCGTATCTGTGGCCGTGCATGGGCCGTGTTATCAACAACGTTTGCTCGATACTCGTGACGGCTCCGGCGGTGGCGATTATCTCGAGTCAAAACGTGCTGGCGGCAGTGAGCGTCGTGCTCGTGCTGTTTGTCGGCATCGCGATTTCGCTGTTGGGACAGTTTGGACAAGACGGTGAGGGCGAGGCGGCGCACGGCGGGCTGGCGCTTGCCACCGACGATCTTGGTGGGGATCTTGCGCCCACATGCTCCGACTCCGAGCCCGTGGAAGCAGCGGAGCTTACGTCCGATGAACGCCTTGATGCCTTCGTCGCCACCTTTGGGCTTACAGAGCGCGAGCGCGATATTCTTGAGGTCTTGGTCGTTTCGGACCAGAGCGTTCAGGACATCGCCACAACGCTCTTTCTTTCGCGCTCCACGCTCTACCGCCACATTTCCTCGATCAACAAAAAGGCCGGTACCGCCTCGCGTGTGGCCCTTATCAACTTCTTCTGGTCCTGGACGCCCAAGGACTAGCGTATGAGCCGCCGCCCAGTTCCTTACTCTAACGGGGGGATGTGGCCTCAAAGCACGCCCACATCGACGCCTCGCCTGCGCTAAACTGAAGAGCACGTACGCAATTACGAGAGGAGCCCGCATGGAGGCTTACAAGCAAGAGTTCATCAAGTTCATGGTTGAGTCCGACGTTCTTAAGTTCGGCAGCTTTACGCTCAAGAGCGGCCGTCAGTCCCCGTTCTTTATGAACGCCGGCGCTTACGTGACGGGCTATCAGCTCAAGAAGCTGGGCGAGTATTACGCCCAGGCCATCCACGATAACTTTGGCGACGACTTTGATGTGCTGTTTGGGCCGGCCTACAAGGGTATTCCGCTGGCCGTCGTGACCGCCATTGCCTACCACGAGCTGTACGGCAAGGAGGTCAAGTACTGCTGCGACCGCAAGGAGGCCAAGGACCACGGTGCCGATAAGGGCAACCTGCTGGGTTATGAGCCCAAGGACGGTGACCGTGTGGTCATGGTCGAGGACGTCACCACCAGCGGCAAGTCCATCGACGAGACCTATCCCAAGGTTAAGGCTGCTGCCGATGTCGAGATTAAGGGCCTGATCGTGTCCCTCAACCGCATGGAGGTCGGCAAGGGTGGCGTGACCACCGCGCAGAAGGAGATCGAGGCCAAGTACGGTTTCCCCGTCGCGAGCATCGTCTCCATGGCCGAGGTCGTCGAGACCCTCTACAACCACGAGATCGATGGCAAGGTCGTCATCGATGACGAGCTCAAGGCCGCCATCGACGCTTACTACGAGCAGTACGGAGCTCGGGAGTAGTTACGGCGTTTTACCAAA
>CAJKEF010000059.1 GCA_905198825.1 uncultured Collinsella sp.
CCCGTCCACACCGTGCAAAAAGCGGAGTTTTCAGCATCGTGGTGCTGTCGGCACCGCCGTAATCTTGAAATATATGGGTTCCGAAGCCATTTATGCCTGCCGATGTGCCTTCAAAGCGCATGCTTGTGACCCCTGAGACCACGATGCTTGTTCTAAAACGATATAAAAGGGTGCCTGGAGACGTTGATTAACGCTTTCAATGCGTACACACGCAACTTGGCGTGCTGAAAACTCGCAAAAATGCACGCCGCACCCTATGAGACCCGTCTGTGGCGGGCGCGAAGCGAACCGGAGCCCAGCAGGACGGGGCATGGGGCGTTGCTTGGGGTGCCCGTGGCTCTGTCGCAAGCCTTTGGTACGGTGGAAAACGCTCGTGTTCGTGGTTGGCCGTGCGATAAATGACAGACGGAGCGCCGGATGCGTGGGCCGTGTGTGCTCGTTATGAAAAAGCCGAGCCGCCCGTATCAGGCGACTCGGCAATCAAAATCCTTGGATTCGGGGCATCCGCTACTGGTTAGCTTGCCCCTCGAGCATGCCGTCGAGGGTGCGCCAGGCGAGCTCGGCGCATTTGACGCGGGCGGGCATGTGCGAGATGTCCTGGAGCTGGGCGGCCTCGTCCAGGTCTTCCAGGTCTTCCTCGGAGAGCTGCTCGCCACGGATCATGGCGAGGAAAAGCCCTGCCAGGCGACGAGCCTCCTCGACCGTCTCGCCGGTGATGAGGTCGGCCATGATGTCGGCGCTGGCCTGGCTTATGGCGCAGCCGTGCCCGGTAAACGAGGCTTCCTCGATTACATCGTTCTCGACACGCAGCTGCAAGGTGAGCTCGTCGCCGCAGCTGGGGTTGATGCCGTCGTGCTCGTGCGTGGGGGCATCCATTTCGTACTTGTAGTCGGGGTGCGAGTTGTGCTCCATAAACGTGGTGGAGGTGTATAGATTACCCATTGAACGTGCTCCAAACGTGATGCAGACCGGCGATGAACTTGTCGATGTCGGCCTTGTCGTTGTAGAAGGCCACGCTGGCGCGGCAGCAGGCAAGGTTCTCGACGCCCAGCCAGGTGAGCAGCGGCTGCGCGCAGTGGTGGCCGGCGCGGATGCAGACGCCGTCCATGTCCATGATGCTCGCGACATCGTGCGGGTGGATGCCCTTGACGTTAAAGCTGACGACGCCGTGGTGGTTGTCCCAATAGATGGAGCCGATGATCTGGACAAAGTCGAGCTGCATGAGTTCGCCCATCAGATAGTGGACGAGTGCCTGTTCGCGGGCCTGGATGTTCTCGTAGCCCACCGTGTTGACCAGGTAATCAAGCGCCGCGCCCGTGGCGAAGATGCCGGCGGCGTCCTGCGTGCCGGCCTCGAACTTCTCGGGGACGGGCGCCCAGACGGCGTCCTGCTCGGTGACCGAATCGATCATCTCGCCGCCGGTGAGCATGGGCGGCATGGCGTTGAGCAGGCCCATCTTGCCCCACAGCACGCCGATGCCCATGGGGCCCATGGCCTTGTGCGCGCTAAAGGCAAAGAAGTCGGCGCCCAGATCGGCCACGTTGACCGGCATGTGCGGCAGCGACTGCGCGCCGTCGACGACCAGATAGCCGCCGTACTTGTGGACGAGCTTGCCGAGGTTCTTGACCGGGTTCTCGACGCCCAGCACGTTAGAAACCTGACCCACGGCCAGAATCTTGGTCTTGGGACCAACCTTGGCAAGAACCTCCTCGGTGGTGAGCTGGCCGGTCTTGGTGGGGTAGAGGTAGACGAGCTTGGCGCCGGTCTCGCGGCAGACCTGCTGCCACGGAATCAGGTTGGAGTGGTGCTCCATGATGGTGATGACGACCTCGTCACCGGGCTCGAGCACCGTGGGTGCAAAGCTCTTGGCGATCAGGTTGAGCGACTCGCTCGTGTTGCGGGTGAAGACGACCTCGTTGGCATTGGGGGCGCCGATGACGTCGGCGATCTGCTGGCGCACCTTCGCAATGGCCTCGGTGGCCTCGACGGACAGCGAGTACAGGCCGCGCAGAGGGTTGGCGTTCATGCGCTGGTAGAAGTCGCGCTCGGCGTCGAGCACACAGGCGGGGCGCTGCGCGGTGGCGGCGCTATCGAGGAAGGCGATTTCGGGGTGTTGTTGGAACAGCGGGAACTGCGCCTTGTAGGGGTTGGTCTCGATGTCGACGGTAGGCCAGCCGCGCGAGGCCTCGTCGCTGGCGTCGAGCTCCATAGGCTCCGGTGCGGTACAGGTGTCGCATTTAACGTGCTCGGTGTCGATCATGCGAGCTCCTCTTCAAAGTTGTCGATCAGGTTGTTGCCCAAGCGGACGACGGCTGCGCGGGTGCGCTCGTCGGTGGCGGAAAGCGCGGCGTCCTCCAGCTTGGCGCGGATGAACAGATCCTCGGCGGCATTTTGGTCAAGGCCGCGGCAGGCGAGGTAGAACAGCTGCTCGTCGCGGACGTGACCGATGGTGGCGCCGTGGTTGCCGGCGACGTCGTCCTCGTCACAGAGAATGACGGGAACGGTCTTGTTGTCGACGCCCTTGTTGGCCAAAAGCACCGTCTCGCGCTCGGTGCCGGTTGCACCCTTGCAGCCGTGCACGAGGTCGATGGTGCCGCGGTAGACCTTCTTGGACGTGCCGGTCAGTACGCCGTTGGCGTCGATCTCGCACTCGGTCTTGCGACCGCGGTGGCGCAGCTCGTAGTTAAAGTCACGCACCTGTTCGCGGGCGCCCAGGTAATCGGTATCGATGGTCACCTTGGCGGTGTCGCCCAACAGGTCGCCGGCAAGGCCGGTGGCGCTGGCGCCGGCACCCAGGACGGTGTGCTGTACGTTGACGCGCGCACCCTCGTCCAGGAACAGACCGGTGTCGTCGAGTGCGATCCAGCTGTCATCGAGCGTCTGCGTGCAGGTCACGTTGACGGTGGCGTACTCGTGGGCGCACACGCGCAGCACGGAGCCCACGACGCCCTCGCCGGTAACGGGGGAATCCAAAGCGATGCGCAGATCGAGCGTTGCCTGCGGGCGGGTGACGACATCGATGGCGGCAATCGCAGCGGCTGCGTCGACGCCATTCACGCGCACAGTGGCCGTGGCGTGCTGGTACGCGGGCACATCGATGGCGATGCGCTCGGTGGCGTGATCGGCCAGATAGGTGTAGGCGGCCTCGCCCATGCCGGTCTCGAAGGCCTCGGCAGGGGAGAGCTCCTCTTCGAGCTTGATGGCGCCGGCCTGGTAGACAGAGGTGGCGGGCACGTCGAGCTCGGTCTCTGGCGTGATGCGGGCGCGGTCGGCGGCGTCGCCGGGGGCGGAGGCGCGGCGCTCGGGGAAGCGCTCGGCCATGGTGTCCATGGCGGCTTCGAACGCGTCTGCCACGCCAGTAAACTGCTCGTCCAAGCCCTCGACCTCAACGGCCTCGGTGGGGGCGGCGGCAAGCTCGTCAGAGAGCTCGAGCTTGGTCTGGTTCATCTTGAGCCAACCCCAAGTGGCAGCCGGCATCGCATTGACCTGCTCAAGGGTGGTAGCAGCGGTGTTGGTGGTCTGTTTCATTATCCGATCGCTCCTTCCATCTCGAGCTTGATCAGGTTGTTCATCTCGACGGCGTACTCCAGCGGCAACTCCTTGGAGACCGGGTTGGCAAAGCCGTTGACGATCATGGTGCGGGCCTCTTCCTCCGAGATGCCGCGGCTCATCAGGTAGAACACCTTGTCGTCGCCGATGCGGCCGATGGTGGCCTCGTGGCCGATGTCGACGTTCTTGGCGCGGATGTCCATGGCCGGGATGGTGTCGGATCGGCTCTGGTCGTCGAGCATGAGCGACTGGCAGCTCACGGTTGCCTTGGAGCCCTCGGCCTTGGGCGTGGCCACGATGGAGCTGCGGAACGTCTGGATGCCGCCGCTCTTGGAGATACCCTTGGTCTCGACCGTTGCCGAGGTCTCAGGCGCGTTGAGCACGACCTTGCAGCCGGTGTCGAGGTTCTGACCGGCGCCGGCAAAGGTGATGCCGGTAAAGCTCGAGCGCGCGCGGCGGCCGTTGAGCACGCTCATGGGGTAGAGGTAGCCCACGTGGCTGCCGAAGGAGCCGCTGATCCACTCGATGTCGCCGTCCTCGTCCACGCGCGCACGCTTGGTGTTGAGGTTGTACATGTTCTTGGACCAGTTCTCGATGGTCGAGTAGCGCAGGTGCGCACGCTTGCCCACAAAGAGCTCGACGGCGCCGGCGTGGAGGTTTGCCACGTTGTACTTGGGCGCGGAGCAACCCTCGATAAAGTGCAGGTCGGCATCGTCCTCGACGATGATGAGCGTGTGCTCAAACTGGCCGGCGCCCTTGGCGTTGAGGCGGAAGTAGCTCTGCAGCGGGAAGTCCAACTTGGTGCCCTTGGGAACGTAGACAAACGAGCCGCCCGACCACACGGCGCCGTGCAGGGCCGCAAACTTGTGGTCGGTGGGCGGGATGAGCGTCATAAACTTCTCGTGGATAAGCGGCTCCCACTGCGGGTCGTGCAGGGCCTCCTCGATGCCGGAGTAGACGATGCCCATCTTGGACGCGGTGTCCTGCATGTTGTGGTAGACGAGCTCGGAGTCGTACTGCGCGCCGACGCCCGCCAGGTAGCTGCGCTCGGCCTCGGGGATGCCCAGGCGCTCAAAGGTGTTCTTGATGTCGTCGGGCACCGACTCCCAGTCGTGCTTTTGGTCGGTGTTGGGCTTGACGTAGGTGACGATGTTGTCCATGTCCAGGCCCTCGATGGAGGGGCCCCACGTCGGATTGGGGAAGCGGTTAAAGATCTCGAGGGACTTGAGGCGCAGGTCGAGCATCCACTGCGGCTCGTCCTTCTTGGCGCTGATCTCGCGCACGATGTCGGGCGTGATGCCGGCGTCGAGGCGCTCGAAACCCTCCTCGCCATAGGTGAAGTCGTAGAGGCTGCGGTCGATGTCCGCGACCTCGGTGCGGTTCTTGGTCATTGCGTCGCCCCTTTACGCCTGCTGCTCGGCAGCGGCGGCCTCGGCCTGGGCGCGCTGCTCGGCGGCCTCGCGCTCGAAGGTCTCAAAGCCGTTCTTGTCGATCCAGGGGATCAGTGAGGCGTCGTCCTCGCGCACGATGTGGCCCTTGACCATAACGTGGACGCGGTCGACATCCAGGTGCTCCAGGATGCGCGTGTTGTGCGTGATGATGAGCATGGAGCCGTCGCAGCTCTTGCGGTAGGCGTCCATGCCGTGGCTGACGGTTGACAGGGCGTCGACGTCCAGGCCTGAGTCGGTTTCGTCCAGGATGGCGAGCTTGGGCTGCAGCAGCAAAAGCTGGAGCATCTCGACCTTCTTCTTCTCGCCGCCCGAGAAGCCCACGCCCAGCTCACGGTTGAGGTAGGCGGTATCCATGTTGAGCTCGGCCGCGAGCTCCTTGACGCGACGGCGGAACTCCTTGCCCTTCATCTCCAGGCCGGGGCGGCCGGCGATGCTGGCGCGCAAAAAGCTCGACAGCGGCACGCCCGGGATCTCGACCGGAGCCTGGAAGCTCAGGAACAGGCCGGCGCGCGAGCGCTTGTCGGTGGTGAGCTCGGTGATGTCCTGGCCGTCAAAGACGATGCGGCCGTCGTTGACCGTGTAAACGGGGTCGCCCATGACCAGGTGGCCGAGGGTGGACTTGCCGGCGCCGTTGGGGCCCATCAGCACATGGGTCTCGCCGGCGGCGACGTTGAGGTTGACGTTGTGGAGGATGGTCTTCTCGTCCACGGAGGCGGTCAGACCTTCGATGGAAAGCAGCGGATTTGCGCTCATGCTGTCCCTCTCTGTATATGGTGTACTCATAGGTGTACTAAACCCTAGGAATCTTCTCGGAATAAAGTTACTATGGGTTCGGCGTTAGTCAAGGGAAAACCCGACTAATCCACTCGACTTTTTAGATGTGGGACATAATAATCAGGCTTGTTTGCCCCGCGTGCATAGGATTTGGGACTAACAAGCCTGATTTTGTCCCAGGAACAACGGGAGGGTAGGTATGCTCATTTCTTCTAAGGGCCGCTATGCCCTCCGGCTAATGATCTATATCGCGGCGCTGGGCGACGCCGAGGGCAAGATTGCCCTGCGCGAGGTTGCCGACCGCGAGCATATCTCGCAAAAGTATCTGGAGCAGCTGGTTCGTCCGCTTATGAAGGCGGACCTGCTTAAGAGCGTGCGCGGCAAGGGCGGCGGCTACATGATGGCCAAGGACCCCTCCGAGGTGCGTGCCGGCGACATCCTGCGTGCCGTCGAGGGCAGCACGGCTCCGGTGGCGTGCGATGGCATCGACAACAGCTGCACCCGCAGCGATCTTTGCTCGACCGTCAAGTTCTGGCGCGGGTTGGACGACGTGATCGAAAAGTACGTCGACGGCGTAACGCTGGCCGACTTGGCCGCCGTCCCCGAGATCAATTTTGACATCAAACTGTAAGGGCTGGCTTTCGTGAAGTCGTACGAAGCCTTTGGTTCGCGTCTGGCGCTGCTGGAGACAGCTCGATTCCAAGATTTCGACAACGACTATGTTGTCTCCGGATGTGCATATATCTATGAGCAGGTTTTCGGTCTCTCAATTACGCTACTTAAGCGTCTGCTCGAGTATGAGGGTGCCACACTTGCCGCGTCGGGGTCTCCTCGTGCCATCTTGAAGGAGTCCTACCGATTCTACGACTTTATTGATGAGGCGGCCTGGCTAGTTATGCTCAGAGATCGCAATACGAACGTCCATATCTATGACAACAAGCTCGCTCAAGATTTGATTCAGCGCATCTTGAACGTCTATATCCCTGTTTTCTGCCAGTTGAGGGACGGGTTGATGGAGCGTTACGGCGAGCTTCTGTTGGCGCCCGACGACCAGTTTGTTTAATTCCTTAAGATTTCGTAATTCCTTAAGATTTCGCGGAGGGTTGTTGCCGTTTACCGAGGGGTTGTTGTGTAACAACAGGCGAGCTGCAATACTTATTTTTATCTTTGCAAACTGAACTTTAACTACACCAATGCAGGGAGGATCTTATGCAGCCCAAGCATTCTGCGATTGTCGCGGGCCTGACGCTGGCTCTTTCGTTTGGCGCCGTTACCGCACCCGCGCCCGCCGCCGCCGAGGAG
>CAJKEF010000060.1 GCA_905198825.1 uncultured Collinsella sp.
ACCAGGTAATCGATACCAAACAGCACGTTGCCGCGCGACTCGCCGGGAATACCCAGTTTGCGAGCTCGCCAGGTACCGGTACCGACAAAGACCGCGTCGTAGCCGTCACGTAGCAGGTCATCGATGTGCAGTGCGCCGCCGATGGTGGTCGAAGGGCGCACGCGCACGCCAAGCGAGCACATCACGTGACGGTACTTTTGCACGAGCGCACGGGGCAGGCGGAACTCGGGGATACCGTACTCCAGTACACCGCCGACCTCGGGGCGCTGTTCAAATACCGTGACGGCACAGCCCAGCTGGGCCATCTTAATGGCCACGGTAATACCGGCAGGACCGGAACCGACCACAGCAACCTGTTTGCCGCACGACGGCGCGGGCGTCCACTCCTTACGATCCAAATACGCTGTCGAGATATAGTTCTCGATGCTCGAAAAATGCACGGGTGCGCCCTTACGGCCCTGAATGCAAGCGCCCTCGCACTGGCCCGAATGATTGCACACCATGGAGCAGACCGCGCTCATGGGATTATTCTGGAACAGCAGCTCGCCCGCCTCTTCTAGACGACGCTGTTTGAACAGGTCAATGACCTGCGGAATAGGCGTCTGAACCGGGCAGCCCTTAAGCTGACAGAATGCCCTTTTGCAACCTAGGCAACGATTCGCCTCTTCGACAATGTGGATAGCCACGCAACTCCCCTTTTTGATTCAATCCAATGGGGCGACGATAAAGACCCTTCACCGCCGCCCCATACAGGTAATCTCAATCTGCCGACACGGCAAAAGCCAATGCTATAACTCGCGATGCGAAGCCCCGCAGCGAGCGGACATGTGCTCGAGTGTTGCCAGGCAGTCAGCCGCCGTCGCCGGCACGCTGTTCTCGACCACGCAGGGAATCCCAGGGCAGGCGGCAGCCGCCCAGGCCACCACGGGCTCAAAGTCATAGCGCCCCGTCTCGCCCACGCCGTGACACACCAGGCGCGAACCCGTACCGTCGCACCAACCGGCTTCGTCCTCGTTATCAACGACCTCAAAATCCTTGGCGTGCAGCGCGCGGATCTTACTGCCGCATAAGTAGAGCATGCGCGCGGTGATTTCCTGCGCTTCGTCAACAACACTGGGGTGCAGCAGTGATACCGGGTCATAGATCACGCCGAGCGACGGACTCGAGACGCGCTCTAGCACCTCACGGCAGCGATCCGGCGTGTTGACCGTTTCGTTCCAACCAGGCTCGATCAAAATTTGCCCACCCACGGCCTCGGCCCGATCGCAGACGCGTGCAAGCCCGTCTGCAAACGCATCGAGTGCCTCATCGGTCATGCGGTCGTCAGCAACGCGGTTCTGTGCATTGGGGCGACCGGTCTCGGTGCCAACCGGGCATCCGCCGAGCATCTGGGCAAAGTTCAAGCATGCCTCGTACTCGGCAAAGTTATCCATGAGCTGTTGGCGATCGGGCGTCGCCAGATTCTTATAACAGCCGAGCACGGCGACCGAAACGCCCGCCTCGTCGAGCACCGCACGCAAATGGTCGGCAAGCTCGTGGGTCAGGCCGCCTCGATCGATCCCCATCGATGCGTAGAGCACCTTGCTCGGCAGTTGAATGCACGAAAAGCCCAGCTCTCCCGCCATGCGAATGCGTTCCTCGACGGTCCCCTGCGGAAGGTCGTGCAAACGTACGCCCGGAGTAATAGCCCCCACGTTATTCACATCCCTTATGAGCGTTGATGCCCGGGGTGTATCCGCCAAACGGGTCCTCGATGGAGCACACGCCCGAGGGAGCAAGCGGGTCGTGCCTGCCGGCCAGTTTGTCGTGATGCATGGTCTCGATATAGGCAAGCACCAGCGGCGCCACGCCCTTCGCATCGTTTTTGACGATAGGCTCGCTCATGTAGTAACCAAACGTGCCCTCGCGGTGCGCGGTGTTTCCCAAGCCCGCGACCAGGCAGATGTTGTCGAGCGCCAGCTGTCCATCATGCTCGGACAGGCAGGTCTCGCAGATGCCGTCGAAGGCGCGACGGCCGTACTGGTAGTAACGCTCGCCCAGCACGCCTAGACGCACGCCCTTCATGATGGCATTGGCAAAAATCGCGCTACCAGACTCCTCCAGGTAGTTGGGGGCGATATTGGGCAGGTTGATGACCTGATGCCACATGCCGGTCTTCTCGTCCTGATACGGCAGCATGGCGTCAATCAGGTCGTGGAACATCTTGCGGATCTCGTCCTTCTCGGCCGACATCGAAGGCGGCATAAGCTCCCACGTGTCGATGAGCGCCATGGCAAACCAGCCCTCGGCGCGCAGCCAGAAGTTAGCCGAAAGGCCGGTGACCGGGTCGCACCAGAACTGTTTGCGGCTCGCGTCGTAAGCGTGATAGTACAGACCGTTGAGGGGGTTGCGCATCAGGTCATGCACGACCTGGAACATATGGAAGCTGTCCGAGCAGGCACGACGGTTGTGGAAGCTCAGCTCGTACTGCATGTAGAACGGCTGGGCCATATACATGCCATCGAGCTAGATCTGGTTGGGATAGACGGCCTTGTGCCAAAACACGCCTTCTTTGGTGCGCGGCTGGGTCTCGAGCTGGCGGTAGATGGTGTCCATGGCGGCACGGTACTTGGGCTTGCCCACCAGGTCATAGAGCTTGTAGAGGGTCTTGCCCGCATTGACGTTATCGAGGTTGTACTCCTGCGGGTTGTAATGCTTGATGGTGCCATCGTCCTGGACAAAAAAATCGATGTAGTCGTCGGCGAAAGTCAGGTAGCGCTGCTCACCCGTGATCTCATACAGTTCGATGAGCGCCTTGATCATGCAGCCGTCAATATAGTTCCAGGTGTTCTCCTTGCCGGCGCGAATCTTTTCGATATTCCAAGCCGGCGCCTGCGGCGTAGAGGTTTCGATCAACTGCTCGATATAACGGTCCAGGATTTGATTGCAACCCATTGCTGTCCCCTCTGACGTTAATGATAGGTGAACGTTAACCCTAGTGTAACGCGAACAGGGAATATAGGGTGAACGTTAACCCTATATTCCCCGCGAACGGCAGACTTTTAACGGCAAACGGCGGCTAAGCCCGCGGCGATGCGATGCGCCAGGCGCTCATAGCCAGCCGGGCTGTAATGCAGACCGTCCGGCATATAGAGCTCGCGGTGCTCCGGCAAAAACGGGCTGATGCCGCTTTGCGCATACAGGTCAATCACCGGCACGGAGTAGCGGTCGCAGACCTCGAGCATCGCTCGCACGTAGGCGACCTGCGTCAACCCCAGGTGGTTGAGCTCGTCGCTTGCCGGGATATCCTTCTCGTGCTTACCACTCGTCTTGCATGGCGTCATAAACACGAGCTTTGCCTGAGGTGAGCGCGCCGTGATGGTTCGGATCAGATAGTCGACCGCACCATAGAACTCATGCACATCGGTGCTGCCCAACTCGCCAAGCGGCACGTTGCGGCTAAAGTCGTTAACGCCGCCAAAGACAACATAGACATCGGCCGCATCGTCGATGCCGTCCAAGCGCTCGACAAATGAATCGCTGCGGTCGGCCTTGATGGCGATACGCGAACCCTTGATGCCAAAGTTCTCGACGACTGCACCTCCCAGCAACGCGCCCAGATGCGAAGTCCAAGAGATGTCGTTGCCGCCTGCGCCGCATCCGTTATCCCCCCATGTGGTCGAATCGCCAAAGCAGCAAATGGTCGATTCACTCAAGTTCTTCGTTTCCATAATCTTCTCCTCATCCGCCCATTGGCGGCCATACAGATACGTACCGTTTATTTGCAGCATGCCGAGGGGCTATGCACGGTCGCATTTCGCAACGTGCGAATCGAGCCATTCGATATCCTCGACAAGATGTGTCACTCCCAGATGGTGTTCACCCGGACACACCTCGTGCCGCAGGCCATCTCTGCGACTCAGCAACTTGTAGGCATCGAGCACGATCTCGAGCTGTTCATCGACATTTTTCAGCCCGCGCGAACCGTTCAGATGATCTTCTTCGCAGCTCTGCACTAACAACGGGCGCGGCGCAATAAGCGAGGCAATATCGCCCATGTCGAGCAAGCGCCAAAGTCCGGGTGTGTAGTTGCAGCTGCAATTGCCGTTGAGGTGCAGCAGCGAATCATCGACACCGTACAGGTAGCCCGAGACAAACGTCTTACATACGCGTGGGTCGAGCGCCGCCAGATACAGCGTCATGTATCCGCCGCCCGAAAAGCCGAAACAGCCCAGGTCGTCCATGGCAATGTCGCCGCGCGCCTCTAGGTAATCGATCAGACGCATGTTGTCCCAGACGTTGAGGCCCGCGACCGTAAGACCCAGTGGCTCGGCCATACGTGCCTGGTTTAGGCACGTCCCTCGCAAGTAACTGTTCTCGTCATCGCCCTGACCCTTCCAGTCACGACGGTATCCCCAACCGCGTGCGTCGGGGCAGACGGTCACGTAACCCATACGCGCCAAACGTAGACCGTAGTCGTAATTGAACTTACGCACGGCATCATCGACCGCCGGCACGCCCGTCACGCCCGCAACACTTGCGGCGCCTGCTCCCTGATGGCCATGCGGGCAGATATAGCAACACTTGCGGCCGCGCGCATCGAGCTTAGGCGACTGCGGCTCGAGCAGGTAGAACGGCATCCAAACGTCGCGCTCCACCTGCAGCATCGCATGGGTGCGCACGATGCCGCCGGCAACCCGCACACGGTCGAACTCACGAACCTCAATCGGGACGCGGTCCATAAGCGAAAGACCCAAAACATCGTACAGACGAGTCCTGGTCGCAATCTTCCACGCCTCAAAGTCTGCAGGGGTCTTGCCCGCAAATGCGGCGGAGCGCCCCTCGCGCTTCAGCCGGGCACGCAGCGCAGGCTCGTCTTCGCAGTACGTCTCGATGTGCACGGTGCGACCGTTGTCAGACAGCCCAGCCGTCTCCACCGCATCACCGTCGCCGCCCTCGGGGTCCCAACCGTCCACACCGGCAAGCACCTGCTCGCGGGCGTACCCGGCGGCAGTCATCACATCGAGTTTATTCGCCCACGGCACCCAGCCGGTAGTATCGCCCGCCGGCCCATGCAGGATCGCGCCAGTATACTGCGCGCAGTTGTGCGCCGCCGGTTTATTCCAATCCCACCAGCCCTCGCGCTTGATGTGTCGCCCCAGCCAGCAATCGATCAGCACGGTCTGGGCCCACTCACGCCAAGGACGACCCAGATAGACCGAATCCGGCGCCACGCCATCCGGAGCTGTAAACGAACAGCCGTGGAACACAAATCCATACGGCTCGCCTTTAGGCGTGGAGGCTGCCGTTACATACCCGTTGACATCCATATCGCGGTTGAGCGAGCGAATCTCGCACCCCTCAAAGTAGGCACGCGCGCCGCCAAAGATAAAGTCGACATCGCCCTCGATCCGGCAACGTCGAAAATACTGTCGTCCCACCCGGCGCGGCGCATACTGTTTGGGTCCTATGAACCCGCCCGGTTTGGCCTCATGCGGCGGCAGCGGGCCCAAAAACAGTGTGTCCTGGTGCCCCTTAATGCAGCAGGCATCGACGACCAGACGGTCGCCATCGGCATACAGGGCAATCGCCTGACCGACCTTGCGCCCATCGCCCGCATCGTTTTCGATCGTGAGGTTCTCGAGCCGTACGTCGTCGGCATCGACCAAAACGGTATAGGTCCTAAACGTGCCAAGCGTGCCGTCGACGCCCGAGCCGTCCTCCAAAGGCATCTTGGCACCCAGGCTGCCCACGATACGCACGCTGTCGGCCGTCTCTCCCTCAATCGTCACATGCGAGCGATGAATCTCGACCCGCTCGCGATACTCGTCCGGATCGACGTGAATCATCACCGGTTGCTCGGCATCCGGATAGAGCTGATCGGCTGCCGCCAAGGCATCGGAAATCGTTGGATACGCTCCTGCCGCAGCCCTCGAAACGCGCAGCGTATAGATACTTTCGCTCATCGTCCATCACGCTCCCATGCAACGAACTGTTCAGGCCAGCCCTGAACTTGTGGCTGAATATGCTCGGCGCAGCCCTTAAATGCCGTTTGGGCCGTGGCGAGCGACGCCCCATGCTTTCCATGCGGAAAGACATGTAGGCTAAAGCCAATCCCGTGGTCGGCAAGAGCCTGCGCAAGAAGGAGGCTATTTTGAACTGGTACCGATGCATCCTCGGCGGTATGCCACAAGAACGTACGGGGGAAGCCATCGCCCACCATATTCTCGATCGACAACTTTTGAGCCAAAGCGTCATCGGCACCCGTTAGGTGTTCAAACGAACCACGATGAGCATAGGTCCCCGAGCTTACGACCGGGTAGCCCAAGCAAAGTGTGTCAGGCCGAATCGACTCAGGCGATGCCGAAATCGACTCTGCAAGCCAGGGTTGGTCCCAAAGCGCCCCGAGCAAGCCAACTAGATGCCCACCGGCCGAAAAACCCATGACCGTAATCCGATCAGGATCGACACAGTACTCTGCCGCATGGCTTCGGACGGTATCGACCGCCCGCGCGAGTTCTTGCAATGCCAGCGGATAGACAGCCGGAGCAACCGAATAGTTCAGTACAAACGCTTGGTAGCTCATCGCCAACAAACGGAGCGCTACCGGCTCGCCTTCGCGCGGCGAAACGTGATCGTAGCCGCCTCCTGGCACGACCACAACTGCAGGCAGCGGTTTTAAAGCATAAGCATCTTCGGTCGGGGCAAAAACATAAGACGTAATCGTGGCAGACGAGTCATCGACCCCGACAGGAATCGTTTTATTGAGCATGTATTCCCTTTCACCATGATGCGTAGCGCAGCGCACACGGCCGTATCGCACAAGGGCTGCATTGCCGATTTATCCGACAATGCAGCCCTGGTCATCAACCCGAGTTAGGAACGGATAACCTTGTCGACGTTCTGGAGCTG
>CAJKEF010000061.1 GCA_905198825.1 uncultured Collinsella sp.
CTTTGAGGCAAATAGACCATGGCCTATCGCCGTCTCGATTGCACAAGGTCAATCGAGCGCCAAACTACGCCTCGCACATGAGCTGCACGAGCTTTTGTTTGGTCGCCTTGACCTGCTCGTTGGCCATATTACGCTCGTTTCTAAAGACCGCATTTGCAACACCCTGCAGATCGGCATCGGAAATCGCGCTGCACGGACCGTCCATCGAAGCCGCCGTGGGGCATACGCACAACGGCAACTCGGCATAAAACGCAACGGCCTTGGCGATATCGAGCATCTTGCCGCCGCCAATACCCACCACCATGTCGCAATACTCGGCCTGGGCTTCCTTAGCCATTTCGACAACGGCCTCTTCCGTACACGGACCGTTGTAAATCTTAAAGAACGGCTCGCTTAGATCTTCGTCCAGAAATCCATCAACAATCTGTCTGCACAGCCGATCCTCGGTGCCCTGGTCAAACAAGACATAGGCAGCGCAGCCCAACCATGACAAATACCTGCCTTGACGCGACAGTTCGCCCGGCCCCTGAACATACCGGCCGGGACCGCCGTAAACCATGGGAAGCGCCATACGAGAATCCGCCCTTCATCAAACAACGGTTGGTGCAAAGTAACCTTGCCCCTTTGCACCATAGCAAAAAGGGGCAAAGCCATCTGCTGGCTTTGCCCCTTCCTTAGCTTGATTTACTCATCCATGAGATAGTAGTGGCCCAGCGCGTCGGCACCCAGGATGGCGTTTGCGACCATCTCGGGCGTCACCTCAAACGGCATGTTGCACATGGTGTCATCGGGCGCGCAGGCGGCCTCGGCAACAATCATGGCCTGCTCGCGCGTAAGCTCGGCAACGCCAAGTTCCTTCATCGTGACCGGCAGGCCCAGCTCAATGCAGAAGCCCAAGACTTCCTCGAGCTTCTCGGTCGGGGCATCCTCAAGTACCAGCTGGACGATGGTGCCGAAGGCGACCTTCTCGCCGTGATACATGCTGTGGCACTCGGGCAGCATCGTCAGACCATTGTGGATGGCATGAGCAGCAGCAAGGCCCGAGCTCTCAAAGCCAATGCCGGAGAGCAGCGTGTTGGCCTCAATGATGTGCTCGACGGCAGGCGTGAGCGCACCCTTCTCCAGCGCGACCTTGGCCTTGACGCCATCGGCCATAAGCGTCTCGTAGCAGAGCTTGGCGAGCGCCAGGCCGGCCATTCCGCCCTTACCGCCGGCGCAAGTGCCACCGTCGGCATCGTGCGTCGCCTGAGCCTCGAAATAGGTTGCGAGCGCATCGCCCATACCGGAAACCGTCAGGCGCACCGGGCTCGCCGCGATAACCGTCGTATCCATCAGGACAATATTGGGGTTTGCCTTAAGGAAGAGATACTTGTCGAACTGGCCGTCGTCGGTGTAGAGCACCGAAAGTGCCGAGCACGGAGCATCGGTCGAAGCAATGGTGGGGCAAATGATGACCGGGGACTCCAGGTAGTAGGCAACGGCCTTCGCGGTGTCGAGGATCTTGCCGCCACCGACGCCGACGATGATGTCGCAACCGTTGTCGCGAGCGAGCGCAACCAGACGATCGACCTCGCCCTTGGAGCACTCGCCGTTAAAGTCCTCAAACAGCAGCTCGGCCTTAGCCTCGGCAAAGCCGCCCTCGATCTTGGCACCGACGCGCTTCTTGCCCGAAGGCGTCACGATGACGAGGGCCTTAGCGCCGAGCGGCTCGACATAGGAGCCGAGCTTGGCGAGCTCGTCCGGACCCTGGATGTACTTGCTGGGGCTATTGAAAATTGCAGCCATAACTATCCCATTCTCTAAAAGAAAAAAGAAAGGGGCTCCGTACGGATACGTGCGGAGCCCCTCGTTACGATAACAAGAGTCGATTAGAAATCGATGTCGGTGTCGTAGTAGCAGGCCTTGAGGATCTTCTCGAAGTCGGCAGCCTTGGTCTCACGCGGGTTCTCCGGCGTGCAGGCGTCCTGCTCGGCGTTCGCGGCGATCTCGGGCAGCTTGGCGAGGAACTCCTCCTCGGAAACCATCTGCGGGTTCTCGGCGTCGACCTTCACGCCACCATTCGCGTAATCCTTGATGGACTGCGGAATGTTGAGCTGGTCGTTGAGGTCGCGAATCTTCTGGACGAGCGCGGCGATGAGCTCCTCGTTGGTCTCGCCGGGAAGGTGCAGGATCTCCTTGGCCACGTAAGCGTAACGCTCGGCAGCACGGGGATCCTTGGAGTTCCACTGGATGACCTTGCCCAGGTACATGGCGTTAGCGGCACCGTGGATGATGTGGCCATTCTCGAAGGCAGCACCGGTCTTGTGAGCCATGGAGTGAACGATGCCGAGCAGGCCCGAGGAGAAGGCGATACCGGCGATGCACTGAGCCTCGTGCATGTGCTGACGGGCCTCATGGTCGCCAGCATAGGACTTGGGCAGCCACTCGACGATCTCGCGGATGCCGTGCAGAGCGTTGGCGTCGGTGAACATAGAGGCGAAGGTAGAAACGTAGGCCTCCATGCAGTGGGTCAGAGCATCCATGCCGGTGTGAGCGCACAGCTTGGCGGGCATGGTGTAGGTGAGCTCGGGGTCGACGATGGCGACATCAGGGGTGATGTTGAAGTCGGCCAGCGGGTACTTGATGCCCTTGGCGTAGTCGGTGATGACGGAGAAGGCAGTGACCTCGGTAGCGGTACCGGAGGTAGAGGAGATGGCGCAGAAATGAGCCTTCTGACGCAGCTCGGGGAAGCTGAACGGCTGGATGATGTTATCGAAGGACTCCTCGGGATACTCGTAGAAGACCCACATGGCCTTAGCGGCATCGATGGGCGAGCCGCCGCCGATGGCGACAATCCAGTCGGGCTCGAACTCGCGCATGGCCTCGGCGCCCTTCATGACCGTCTCGATGGACGGATCGGACTCGACGCCCTCGAACAGCTTGACCTCGAAGCCGCCCTCTTTGAGGTCGGCCTCAACGTCCTGCAGGAACCCGCCGCGGCGCATAGAGCTGCCGCCAGAAACGATGATGGCCTTCTTGCCCTTGAGGTTCTTCACCTCGTGGCGAGCGCCCTCACCAAAGTACAGATCGCGAGGATTGGTAAAACGTCCCATACTGTGCCTCCTAAACAAGCCCCTCTTAGACTTGCGTATATAACGGAGCACCCGATTGGCTCCGTTAGGACCGTTTTGCGCGTTGCCGGCGATGACAATGCGCGATGTCTAAACGTCTCAACGCTCAGACAAACATTATTTTACCGTTCTGGTTGGTCAGTTATTCATCTAAAGCCGCCAATGATGAAACGTTTTTTCTACCCCTGAAGACCCTTGTGCGGCATTCATACTCCCAAGCTGGGCAAACGTTTTATCAAGGTTGACTACATATTCCGGGCAGGACTGTGCCCCTCCAAAATGTGCCCCGTTCGCCGCCAAAAATCGACCGTTTGCGGCACCGTGATACCACTCAGTCGTCCAAGGTGCCGACATTTGTGCGACATCCGTCTTCGTGGTGCAAAGGTGCATGTCCAAGTGCGGCACCCCCGGTGTGCCACATGCGGGTAAACTAGAACCTTATATAGAGACATTTGAACCCTAACCGCAGCAAAGGAGGCCCCATGGCATTCGATCCCATTCAAGAGGATTGCCATCGCCTCGTTCTTGAGGCCTTGCGCCGCGACAATATCCCGCTCACCGACGGTGCCGCCGTAGAGCGTCTGATGGAACAATTCACCCGCAACCCCGCGCCGCTCATCGTGCACGACCGCGACCGCGCCGGGCACCTCATTGCCAAGGTGGTCGAGGCTGTCGACTACCGCATTCCCTTTATCCCTGACGATACCCAGGCAGAGCAAGAAGAGGCCGCTGCCGAGAACATGCTTCGCGAGGCAGCCGCGCTCGACCCCACCAACTGGGATGCCCAGCGCATGTTGATCGCCCTCACCGCCAACTCCAACGAGGAGTACGTACAGTACTTGGTATCCAAGCGCGATGAAGTCGAGCATGATCTGGCGCTCAAGATCGCCTCGGCGCAGGACCCCTACGAGCGCGAGGCCGCGGGCGACCTTATGCGCCGCCCCTATCTGCGCTGGCTTGCCGCCCTTGCGTCGCGCGCCCTCATTAGCGGCCGCTATCGCATGTCGCTCGAAGCCGCAAACCGCAGCCTCGACTTTGCCCCCAACGATCCGGCCGGCGTCCGTCACACCGCGATGCTCGCCATGGCGAAGCTCGAATACCCCGCCGAGGAGCTCAAGTGCTTTCGCTCTGCCCACTCCGTCCCCTATCTCGCTAACACGCCGCTACGCCGTCGTCCCAAGGACGCGGAGCGCGACTTGGACCCGTGGACGCTCATCGCGCTGATGAGCGCTGCCTGGCGCGAGCTGGACTACGAGGGTGCCGAGCGCTACTTGCGCATCCTGGTGCGCTCATGCCCGCACGCGGCCGAAGCACTCTACTTCCAAACCGAGTTTCCCGATGGCGTCTATGCCCGCGTCAACGTGGGCGTGGGCTCCACCGACGAGCTTGTCCTTGCGCTGTCCGAGGCGACGCCGGTACTGCAGGAGGGCTTGGGCGCCCCCGACAACGCCAGCTTCGCTGCCTGGGTCGCCACCAACGATATCGTCCGCTCCCAGATCGACGAGCGCATCCTGCGGGCGGCCGAGCAGGGCTTGCCGTTTAAGGGAGGAGACCTCTAATGGATCCGAGCGTCTACATCCCCGCCTACCTGGAGCGCGCCTACGTTGCGTCGCACCCCGAACTCACCGATGCAGCACGCGAGCTTGTCCATAACGACGTGAGCGTCAACCCTCATAAGTATGCGCAGACCGAGCATGCCCAAGCGCTGCTGTCCTATGCCGGCGTCCACCGCCACTTGCTCGACGAACTCCATCGCATCGAGGACATGGGCAGCGACGAGGAGTTTGAGCAGACGCGCAACCGCCTGTTCGACGACATGCGCGACGAGCTGCTCAAGATTGTTCGTGTCGATGCGCTGGCCGTCGATGCCCAGTTGCTCGCCATCATCCTGGCGGACACGCCCGTCGATGCCTGCCTGGGCGATCTGATGAAGCTCGAGGCGAGCACGGCCGACTACCTGCAACAGAGCGTGCCCGGGTTTGATATGGAGGCCCCGCACTACTGGGCCAACAAGGTTTTGACGGACGGCGTGACGGCGGCCTATCTCACCGCAAGCGAGCCGGCGCTTATCGGGTGGCTCCACACGCTCGAGGCCATCTCGCAGCTGTGCATGGCGAGCGCTCGCTACCGTGCTGCCGCCAACTACGCCCGCCGCGTCCTTAAGGCGGAAGGCTATCCCACCCGAGCTGCAGGCACCGTGCTACTCGCCCTCGCTCGCCTAGAAGACGAGGACGGCTTTTTTGCCCTGGCCCACCAGCTCGAGGAGCAGATGGGGGCCGATGCCCTCGAGGACTCCCCCTGGTACCTGCTCGCCCGCACGATCCTGCTGTTCAAAACGAACAAGATGCGCCCGGCGACACGCGCGCTGCGTGAGTTTGCCAACCGCTGCGAGGGCGGCGCGTTCTTTTTGCTGAACCCCATGTATCAGACGCCGTACCTTCCCTGCCGGCCCGAACCGCACGACCCCTGGGACCTTTCGCATCAGGCAGTTTGGGAGGCCGACGGCATCATCTCGGATACTCCCGACTTTGCCCCCTGGGCCAGCGCTTGCGAAGACGTATCGCAGCTTGCCCAGGAATTTGCGCGCCGCTACGGCTTTTAACGGCGCAAACGCCACGACCATGTCATTCACGTTAGGAACGGCTTCATGAACTTCCGCTCATCTCTCGCCTGCACCTCGAGCGATATCGCCCGCTGGGGACTGCGCTCCGTCCTTAAGCGCCAGGGCGGCGTACTCCCCGGCCGCATCGCCATGAAGATCGACCCCGAGCTGCTGAGCGACCTCGCCGGCCTTGTCGACCGCAGCGTGGTGATCACCGGCACTAATGGCAAGACCACCACCTCCAACCTCATCGCCGACGCCGTTGCCGCCAGCGGCGCTACCGTGGTGTGCAACCGTGCCGGCAACAATATGGAGCCCGGTGTGGTGGGTGCTCTGCTCGAGGCCCGCAGTGGCCTTAAGCACACTGACAGCGGCAAGCGCGTGGGCGTTTTTGAATGCGATGAGCTCTACACCGTGCGCGTCCTGCCCAAGCTCAAGCCGACGTACTTTGTGCTGCTCAACCTGTTCCGCGACCAGCTAGATCGCTATGGCGAGATCGATCACACCCAGGAGGTCATCGCCCACGCGTTGGAGCTTTCGCCGGCAACGACGCTCATCTACAACGCCGACGATCCGCTGTGCGCCTCGATTGCCGCGCGCGTTCCCAACGCGAGTATTGCCTTTGGCATCGATGGCGCCACCGACACCGAGTCTGACCGTATTAGCGACTCGCGCTTTTGCTCACAGTGCAACGCCCCGTTGGAGTACGACTACGTGCAATACGGTCAGCTCGGCGCCTACCATTGCCCCTCGTGCGGCTGGGCCCGCCCTGCGCTTGTCCGTCGCGTGACGGGCGTGGAGCTCGGCTGCGACGGCTACGGCTTTGACCTGGTCTTTGGATCTGCGCCCGACGCGGCGGACGCACACATCGCCACACGCTACAACGGCCTGTACATGGTCTACAACGTTGCCGCCGCCTTCTTTGCGGCACGCGAGTTGGGCGTGAACGCAGCTCACCTGCAGCCCACGCTCGATGCCTACGTCCCCGCCGGCGGACGCATGGGCCGCTGGGAGATCGCCGGCCGTACCGTCGAGGCAAACCTGGCCAAGAATCCCGTGGGCTTCGATCGCCAGATCCAGTCCATTAAGACGGCGGGCGGCAGACTCTGCGCCTTCTTTCTGAACGACAACGACGCCGACGGCCACGATGTCTCGTGGATCTACGACGTCGAC
>CAJKEF010000062.1 GCA_905198825.1 uncultured Collinsella sp.
GGAGCAATCGCTTCCGGCGTCTCTATATGTTTAAGGAGTTATTTATTTATGCAAGATGATTTAGCGAAGATGTCTCTGGACGAGTTGAAAGAAGTTGCCAGAGAAAAAGGATTAAAAGGTATCAGTAAATTAAGAAAGAGTGAGATTCTGGCACGACTGACGGAGTCCGGAGAAGCCGTGTTGCCGGCAGAGAAGAACGCATCCGCGTTGCCCTTCTTAATGGCGCGGCAAGAAAGCACGATCGACGACTTACGCTTGGTCATCACGGCGCGAATGGGATCGTCATCCATGGCGATAACGTCGGGTGCCTCAAGGGCCTCAACACGTGCATGGGAAGCTGCAAAGGGATTGACGATTTCGGCGGGGCCAGCTGCCAAGACCTCGATATTGGGATCGGCGGCAAGTGCAGCCTCGATACCATCGAGAACAACCTGAGGCTTCTCGTCTCCGCCCACAACGTCTACACAAACGCGAACGTTACTCATTTCATATGCTCCTTATACAAAAATGGCCGACTCATTGAGCCGGCCATTGTGGTTCCATTTGGAACGGCATCGCATCCAGAGTATACCGTTACTCGGTAACGATAACCTCGCGGTCCTTGTAGAAACCGCAGCTGGGGCACACGTGGTGCGGGAGCTTGACAGCGCCGCAACGGGGGCACGTGGACTGAGCCGCAGCCGAGATCTTCATGTTGGCGGAACGACGGGTGTGAGTGCGGATACGACCCTGCTTTTGTTTAGGTACGGGCATAGTGACCTTCCTTATGAACTATCCAGTGTGGCGATTACGCGCAAGTAGCGATACTACCACAGTTTTACTCATCGAGCTTGAGATTCTTCAATGCTGCAAATGGATTTTCCGTGGCAGCGGCCCATTCCGCCTCTGCCTGGGCGGCGCAATCGCATTGCTCGACGTTGAGATTGCAACCGCATGTGGGGCACAGACCACGGCAATCGGGCTTGCAGAGCACTACAAACGGCGTGTCCATAACGACCGCGTCATTGATGGGCTCACCCAAATCGACTAGACGGTCCTCACCCAGGAGCTCGTAGCCGTCCTCGTAGGCCTCGGGATCCTCGGGCTCCTCAAAGAGGTAGAACTCCTCGATCTCGCCGGCGATATCAAACGAGGCGGGCTCCAGGCAACGGTCGCACTCACCGGTTGCGTGCGCGCGGACCATGCCCGTGAGCAAGACACCGGTACCGGCATTGGTAAAGACAACGTCGTAGTCGATGCCGTCCTGAAGCTGGTACTCCTTCTCGCCCACCGTGTAGGTGGCGACATCGACCTTGCCGGTCAGCGGATACGAGTCTCCGGGAAACTCGAGCTGCTCGGAAAGATCGACGGTAACGCTCGGGAACTCAGCCATTACCACTGACCATTCTGTTGGGCGGCACCCTCGTTGAGCTGCTGACGGCAACGGGTAACGGTGCCGGTCAGGCTCTTGAGGTTCTCCTCCAGGTGCGTAAAGACCTGCTCTGCGTAGTCCTCAGCAGCATAACGCGTCTCGCGCTCGTACTGCTGGGCACGATCGCGGATGTCGTCGGCCTGCTGCTGCGCAAGTCGGACGATCTCCTGCTCACCGGCAATGGTGAGGGCCTGCTGCTGAGCGTCGGCGATGATGGAATCGGCCTGAGCGGCGGCGGAAGCCATAAGCTCCTCGCGCTACTTGAGGATACGGCGGGACTTCTGCCACTCCTCGGGATAGCTCATGCGGATCTCGTCGAGGATGTTGAAGAACACGTCGGCGTCGATGACCTTGAACTGAGCGTTCTTGCCGAAAGGCGGCTTGGCTTCCTCGATCAGCCCTTCGAGCTCATCGACCAAGCTGACGATCCTATCGCCAGGAAAATTCTCGCCCGGCATCCGGTCTCCTTTCATAGGTAACATATCATCGTGCTAGTTTACCACATGCCACCAGGCAATAAGAAACGTCACGAAAAGCGATGTTTGAGCGCTTCGACCACGTTGGGCGGGACAAACGTCGATACGTCACTACCGAGCGAGGCGATCTGGCGAACGACCGAGCTCGAGATATAGCCGTACTGCGGCGCGCTCATGACAAAGATGGACTCCAGCTCGTTATCCAAGCGATAGTTGAGGTCGGCCTGCTGCAGCTCGTACTCAAAGTCGGTCATGGCGCGCAGGCCCTTGACCACGGCCCCCGCCCCCTGCTCACGTGCGAAGTCGACCAGCAGGCCAGTGAAGGGCAGGACCTCGACGCCGTCGATATCACCGAGCGCCTCGCGGGCCAGCGCCACGCGCTCATCGAGCGTAAACGTGGTGCCCACACCGTTTTTACCCTGCGACTCGGCAACAGCGACGATCACGCTGGGAAAGATGCGGCGGGCGCGGCGGATCACATCGATATGGCCAAAGGTGATGGGATCGAAGGTGCCCGGGACGATCACGCGGTTGATGGTGTCACTCATGAGCATCCTCCTGAAACGTCGTGGCATCGTTGTTGTCAGCATCGGTGCCGGCGTTATCGCCCTCGCCATCGTTATCGCCGACCCAACGAAGCAGGTCGACCGCGGTAATGCCGTAGCGCTTCTCACGTACAGTCTCAAAGTCTGCCGGATGCGCGCCCGCATCGGCGGCGGCATGCTCAAACAGGGCATAAGCGCCAGGTGCAAGCAGACCCTGCTGAGCCAGGTTCTGCAGCAGTTCCTCGACCGGCTCGGCACCAAAAGCATAGGGCGGGTCGAGCAGGACCAGATCAAAGGGGCCGCCCGGCACGCGGCCGCGCGAGGCGCTCGCCAGCACGTCACCCGTCACCACGCGCCAGCGCGCACGGTCACGGCAGAGCGACTCGATATTCTTGGTAATGAGCCGCGCGGCGTTGCGATCGATCTCAAACGTCGTGAGCGAGCGGGCCCCACGAGAGAGCATCTCTAACCCTAAGGCACCGGAGCCGCCAAAGGCGTCCAGCACACGAACCTCGTCCAAATCGAAATCGAATGCCGACATGACCATAGATGCGCACGCCTCGCGCACGCGATCAGTCGTGGGGCGGGTGACATCGCGACCACGGGGCTCCTCGATCTTACGACCGCGCCATTCGCCGCCGATGATTCTCATCCTCCGCTGACCTCCTTAAAGATATGTCGATAACGCATGGCGACCGCGTCGCGCAAGGGACGCGTCGCCACAGAGTCAAGGTTGCAAGCATACCGCAAGAGCTCGACCGCGTCCAAATGGGCCCATTCGATAAGGTCCTCATCGGCGTCCAGGTCCACAAAGCGCAAGGTCACGCCGCCATGCTGGCGGTACCCCAGGATTTCGCCCTCGTGGCGCAGACGCAGGTCCATCTGGGCGAGCGTAAAGCCGTCCGAGGTCTTTTCGAGCGACTGGAGACGGTCTTGCGCCGCCGAGGCGCCGCCATTACCCTTGGAGTGCGTCATGACCAGGCAGGTGCCCGACACGCTGCCGCGGCCCACGCGACCGCGCAGCTGGTGCAGGGCCGCCAAGCCAAAGCGCTCACCGTTCTCGATGACCATGACGGTGGCGTTGGGCACGTCGACGCCCACCTCGACCACCGTGGTCGATACGAGCACGTCGATCTCACCTCGCTTGAAGGCGTCGATCACACGGTCCTTCTCCCCCGCCGGCATGCGGCCGTGAAGGCGCTCGATGGTAAGTCCCGGCAACGCCAGGCGAAGGCGGTCGAGCTCGGTTGCCGTATCGTGCAGCGGCACGGGTACGGTCACGTGGCCCTCGTCGTCGCGGGCGATACCAGGGACATCCTCAAGCTCATCAGCCGAGTCGCTCGGCTCCACAAGCGGGCAGATCACATATGCCTGCTGACCTTTTGCATGCGCCTCGCAAATGGCGCCGTAGGCAAGGTCGCGGCTCGACTCGGTGAGCACGCGTGTCGTAACGCCCGCTCCCGGAACAGGTCGATGGCGGATGATGCTCGTGTCCAGGTCGCCGTAGACCGAGAGCGCCAGCGTACGCGGGATGGGCGTCGCCGTCATGACGAGCAGGTCGGCACCCGGCCCCTTGGCACGCAGGGCATTGCGCTGGCCCACACCAAAGCGGTGCTGCTCGTCGATGACGACAAGCGACAGATGCTTAAACGCCACATTGTCCGATAGGACCGCATGGGTGCCAAAGAGCACGTCGAGCTCGCCCGATTCCAGCTGCGCATGGATCTGCACGCGCTCGGCCGCCGGCGTGGCGCCCGTCAGGAGCGCCCAGGACATGCCAGCCTGCGAGAGCAAGGGACCGGTCTTATCGGCATATTGACGCGCCAGCACGCCCGTAGGCGCCATAACGCAGGACTGAGTGCCCGAATCGGCCGCGACAGCCAGCGCGCAGGCGGCGACGGCCGTCTTGCCGGTACCGACGTCGCCCAGAAGCAGGCGGTTCATCACGCGCCCGCCATCGCACATGTCGTGCAGGATGTCTTGGAACGCGGCCTCCTGCTCGTCGCTCAGCGAAAACGGCAGGGCTTCCTTGAGCGCCGCCAGGTGCTCGCCCGCGGCGTGGGCGTAGGGAGCGACTTCGACCAAGCCGCCGTCGTTGCGCAAGCGCAGCGCCAGCTGCAGGTAGAGGCACTCCTCATAGGCAAGGCGGCGGCGCGCGATATCGCGCTCGGCCATACTCGAGGGAAAGTGAATTGAGCGCAGCGCACGGGCATTGCTCATCAGGCGGCGCTTTAGGCGCAAGCGTGCGGGAATCGGATCGAAGGGATTGCCGACGACCTCGAGCGCGCCGCTAACGATGCGGCGCATCCACGCCTGGCTCACGCCATCGCTCACGTAATGGACCGGCAGGATAGTGCCCGCGGCACGCCCGCCCTCGAGCTTTTCGAAATGCGGAGAGGCCATCTGCTTAAAGCCGTAGGCAAACTCGACCTTACCCATCACGGCCAGTCGGTCGCCCTGCTTAAACTGCTGGGCAATCCAGGGCTGACGGAAAAAGGCGACTTGCAGCACCCCCGTCTCGTCCACCAGCGAGACCTCAGTCACCTGCATACGCGGGCGAGGCTGCTTTTGGACGATACGATCGACCGTGGCGACAATCGTGCAAACGGTACCGATGGGAGCCATCTCAATGGACCAGGAGCGCGTAAAGTCGAGATATCGATGAGGAATATGGAGAAGGAGGTCCCCCACCGTCCGAATTCCCAGACGGCGAAGGGCCTCCTCACGTTTACCCGAAACATATTTGAGTCGCGCGATATCCTCGTCGAGCGCATTGCTCTGGGCAAAGCGCTCCGAGACGCGCGGCACGGAGCACAGCTCGGACATGGGCAGATGCCTACTCGATCGAGAAGATCACGGGATAGAGCGGCTGCTCGCCACGATGGGCGTCGATCTCCAGGTCGGGCTGAGCCTCCTCGATGGCGTCGACGATCTCCTGGAAGGCCTCATCGGACAGCTCCTCGCCGGCCAGAATCGTCAGCGCGTCACCCTCCTCTTCCTCCTGCATGCGGTTGATGCAATCGAGCGTGACCTGCTTCACGTCGGAGCCGACCACATCGATGGAGCCGGCAATGATGCCCATGACGTCACCGGAGTGAATCGGCGAGCCGTCGGAGGCGCTGGAGTCGCGCACGGCGCGGGTGACCTCGCCATCGCGGACCTCGCTGATGGCGTCGACCATAGCGGCAACGGCATCCTCAAGCTCGGAATCGGGCAGGACCGCGAACAGCGCAGAGAAGGCCTGCGGGACGGTCTTGGTGGGAACGACGGCGACCTTCTTGTCGGTGCAGGCTGAGGCAGCAGCCTCGGCGGCCATGCGGATGTTGCCGTTGTTGGGCAGAATGATGACCGAGGTCGCGTTGACCTGGTCAACGGCGCCCAGCAGGTCGGCGGTCGAGGGGTTCATGGTCTGACCACCCGACACGATCACGTCGACGCCGAGGGACTTGAGGATGTCAGCCTCGCCGGAACCGGCGGCAACGGCGACAAAGCCCAGGGCCTTCGCGGGCTCGGCGGCCTTCTCCTGATCCTCGTGGATCTTAGCGGTACGGTCGTGGGCCTCCATCTCCATGTTGTGGATAAAGACCTCGTAGATCTGACCAAGCTGCAGCATGTGCTCGAGCACCAGGTTGGGCGTGTTGGAGTGCACATGGATCTTGTAATCGGGGTAAGCACCCACGAGCAGCTCGCAGTCGCCCATGGAGCCCAGGAACTTAAGGCACTCGTCCTCGTCAAACGGGGCATCGGCCTTAAAGAGGAACTCGTTGCAGTAGCGGAACTCCGAGCCCTCCCAATCGTCGTTGGCCTCAATCTCAACGCGACCGAGGGCCGCGTCGCGGGCAGAGCCAGCGGAATCAAACGTGGCGGAGAAATCCTCGACAACGGTGCTACGGCCGAGCGCAGCGGCAACAAAGTTCTCCAGGAAGATGGCAAAGCCAAAGGCGCCGGAGTCGACCACGCCGTTCTCCTTCAGAACGGGCAGCAGGTCGGGCGTGCGGGCGACGGACTGGTAGGCCTCGACGACGATGGCGTCGAGCGCGTCCTCGGCCGAGAACTTCTTCTTTTCGCACTCGTCGGCCTTGGTCGAGACATCGCGCAGGACCGTGAGAATCGTGCCCTCGATGGGCTTGCGGACGGCCTGGAAGGCGACCTTGACGGCACGACGGAACGCATAAGCGATGTTGGCGGAGGTGATGGGCTCATCGGCAGAGACGAGGCCCTCGGCCACGCCGCGCAAGATCTGCGAGGTGATGACGCCGGAGTTCCCGCGCGCGCCCATGAGAGCGCCCGTGGTGATGGCGCGACGAACCTCGGCTACGCCCGCGTTTGCGGGAAGCTTCGCAATGTTGTCGACGACCGACTTCAGCGTGAGCGACATGTTCGTGCCGGTATCGCCATCGGGAACGGGGAACACGTTCAGGCGATTTATCTCT
>CAJKEF010000063.1 GCA_905198825.1 uncultured Collinsella sp.
TCGAGCCGCCGGTAATCTTCGAGGGCGGTACGCTCGCCTACAACCCCACGCTGGTCCGCGTGTTCCGGGAGCAACTGAATCTATCGGACGATCAGGTTATCGTCCCGCGCGATCCGCAGATCATGGTCGCGCGCGGTGCCGCCCTGTCGCTGACCGACATGTTCGCATCGTCCCAACCGATCGACCTTCCCGACGCTTTTGTCCGGCTGGATAAGCTCGAGACGGTCGCGCCCGCAAGCGGGGAGGGACGTCTTGCCCAGCCCTTTTTTGCCACACCTGCCGAGCAGGCGGATTTTACGGCACGCCATGGCAAAGAGACGCCGGCAAAGGGTCCGGATGCGTATGCGCCCGGAGAGACGGTGCGTGTGGCGCTCGGTATCGATTCGGGGAGCACGACGACCAAGTTCGCCCTGGTCGATGAGGCGGGTGAGCTTGTCGATTCGTTCTACGCGTCTAATAACGGCAGACCGCTCGACGTCGCCCAACAGGGTCTTGTCAGCTTGAAGAACCGCTGGGAGACAGCGGGAGTCACGCTTGCGATCGATGCCGTGGGCACCACGGGATACGGCGAGGAGCTTTTCGCGCGCGCGTTCCACGCCGACTACCATACGGTCGAGACGGTCGCGCACGCCCGCGCCGCGTGCGCATGCGTTCCCGATGCGACCTTCGTGCTCGACATCGGCGGACAGGATATGAAGGCCATCTGGCTCAACCACGGCGTGCTGACCGATATCGTCGTCAACGAGGCGTGCTCTGCGGGCTGCGGCTCGTTCCTCGAGGGTTTTGCCAAAAACCTCGGAATAGCCGTTGAGGATATCGCGACCGAGGCATTTTCGTCCAAAGCTCCCGCCGTTCTCGGCAGCCGCTGCACGGTGTTCATGAACAGCAGCGTCGTTTCCGAGCAGCGGCGCGGTAAGGGTCCGGGCGACATCATGGCCGGTCTCTGCCGTTCGATTATCGAGAACGTGTTCACCAAGGTCATTCGCGTTTCAAATCTCAACCGTCTGGGCGACAAAGTCGTCGTCCAGGGCGGCACGTTCCGAAACGACGCGGTGCTGCGCGCATTCGAGCAGTATCTGGGCAAACCCGTCACGCGTGCGCCCCACCCGGGGCTGATGGGCGCTATCGGTATCGCCCTGCTCGCGCGCGAGGAATGCCGCAAGGGCGACGCCGGCACGTCGTTTATCGGGCTCGATGCCGTGGAGCGCTTCGAGCATCGCGAGTTCGGCGGCGTTACCTGCCGTCGGTGCAACAACCGCTGCCAGCGCGCGGTCGTGGCATTTGGCGACGGCTCGCTTTACGTCACGGGCAATCGCTGCCCGCGCGGCGGCGCCATCTCATGGGATGAGCTCGTGCGCGAGGTTCCCGCGGCGGAGGAGCTGCGTCCGCAGGGTGCTTGCGAGGCACAGGCACCCGGCACGGGGCGCGACCGGACTGCGGCTGCCCCCAATCTCTTTGTCGACCGCGAGAAGCTGCTGTTCGAGTCGTACCCCACGGTTCCCGTCAGCGGGGGGCGCGATGTCACGATCGGCATTCCCCGTGTGCTCGAGTTCTGGGACACCATGCCGTTCTGGTCGACGTTCTTCAGCACGCTCGGCTTTAAGGTGCGCGTCTCGGGACGCAGCACCAAGGCGATGTACGAGCGCGGTCTGGCGCACGTCACATCCGACACCGTGTGCTTCCCGGCCAAGCTCGTCCACGGGCACATCCGCAATCTCGTCGACGCCGGCGTCGACCGCATCTTCATGCCCATCATCACGACGGTGCCCACCGAAAACACCGCCTCTACCAGCGAGTGGATGTGCGCCGTCGTAAAGGGATACCCCTACGTGATGCGCAATTCCGATAACCCGGAGGAGCGTTTCGGCGTTCCGTTCGATACGCCGCTGTTCCACTGGTACGACGAGGGCGACCGAAACCGCCAGCTCAAGGCGTGGTGCAAGGAGACCTTCGATATCGATGCCGACCTGGTTGCCAAGGCGACCGAGCAGGCGGACCGCGCGCAGGAGACGTTTGAGAACCAGCTGCAGCTGCGCGGCAGGCAGGTGCTCGAGAACGTGCGCGAGGACGGCGGCTACGCGGTGGTGATCGCTTCGCGCCCGTACCACAACGACCCGCTGGTCAACCACGGGCTGCCCAAGCTCTTCTCTGAGCGCGGCATCCCCGTGCTGACGCCCGATGCGGTGCCGGGGGTCTGCAACGTCGATCTTTCCAACAGCCGCATCGACATCGTGAACAACTACCATGCGCGCATGCTGTCGTGCGCGGTCATCGTCGCATCGACGCCCGAGCTCGAGCTCGTGCAGATGGGCAGCTTCGGCTGCGGCCACGATGCGTATCTCACCGACGAGATCGCGCGCATGATGGGCGAGATGGGCTCCAAGGTTCCGATGATGATCAAGCTCGATGAGAGCGACGTCGCCGGTCCCATGGGCATTCGCGTGCGTTCGTTTATCGAGTCGGTCAACCGTCGTCGCGCGGAGGAGCGTGCCGAGGGCGCCCGGGTGCACGCGGTCCATCCGCTCGACGACCCGTATAAGGTCAAGTACACCAAGCGCGACCGGCACGACAAGATCGCGCTGGTCCCCAACACCTCCCATGCGTTCTGCAGGCTCATGACCGCGGCGATGCGCAATCAGGGCGTGCGCGCCGAGGCCCTTGATATCGGGCGCGAGGATGCCATCCGC
Source organism: uncultured Collinsella sp. (assembly GCA_905198825.1). Taxonomy (GTDB): domain Bacteria; phylum Actinomycetota; class Coriobacteriia; order Coriobacteriales; family Coriobacteriaceae; genus Collinsella. Next base: position 2,688 of record CAJKEF010000063.1, read on the forward strand.
CTGGGCAAACGCTATGTGCACAACGACATCTGCTTCCCCGCGCAAATCGTGATCGGCGAGGCGCTCGCGGCACTCGAGAGCGGTAAGTACGACCCGCACGACGTCGCCGTGGTGACTGGCAAGTATATCGGCGACTGCCGCCTGACGCACTACATGCCCCTGCTGCGCCGCGCGCTCGACGACGCGGGATACGACTATGTCCCGGTGCTCACCAACGACGACGTCGATGCCCACAATGCGCATCCGGGCTTCAAGCTCGGCCTTGGCCCGAGCATCCAGATCGCCTACGGTCTTCCCATGATCGATGCCCTCGAGGCCATGCTTAGGCGCATCCGTCCCTACGAGCTCGAGAAGGGCGCGGCGGACGCTGCGTTCGACCGCGCGCTCGATGAGGTTATCGAGGGCATGGAGCGCTCCGGGCTGAGAGGCCAGGCGACGGGCTTCAAACGCGCGCTTGCGATCATGGACGCCGTTCCGTACGACCGCTCGAACCCGCATCCGACCGTTCTCATCGTGGGCGAGTACCTGCTCAATTTTCATCTCGGCGCCAACCACGAGATCGAGCGCTACCTCGAGGACAACGGGCTCGAGGTCATCGAGGCGCGCATGACCGACGTGATCCGAAAGACCTATTTCTACAAGCATGCGCAGTCGCGCGAGTTCCACGTCGACCTGTCGCTGCCCGAAAAGGCCTGGTACGCCACGGCGGACAACCTGTTCGAGCTCGCGCACGACCGTTGCGACCGCCTGGGCGCGGCGAGCCCGCTCTACGAGCCGCCGACGCGCATGCCCGAGCTCGTGCGCGCGAGCGATAAGATCCTGCACCATACGTTCGATGCGGGCGAGGGCGTGCTGATTCCGGCGGAGATCCTCGAGCACGCCAAGCGCGGCTGCCGCAACTTCGTGATCCTGCAGCCGTTCGGGTGTCTGCCCAACCATGTCGTGGGGCGCGGGCTCATCCATGCGCTCAAGGAGCAGTATCCCACGGCGCAGTTCCTGCCGCTCGACTACGATCCCGACGTGAGCTTCGCCAACGTGGAGAACCGTCTTCAGATGCTCATCATGAACGCCAAGGCGCAGGGGTGCGGTGAGGCGCATGGCGAGACCGCGTAAGGACGCCGATGCGCCCGATGCACGCACCCGTATCATCGAGGCGTTTTGGGAGCTCATCGAGAACAACAGCATCTTCGAGCTGTCGGTTGGCGAGGTGACCCGCGCCGCCCAGTGCAATCGCGGAACGTTTTACTACTATTTTCACGATTTCGATGAACTCGTCGCCATCGCCATAGCCCAGCTGCTGCAGGATAACGAGCTCATCACCGATGCCCTCTGGCATTTTTCGAGCGAGGGCGACCTTTCGGCGTTCGACCGGCGCGACGTCCGCTGCCTGCTGCGGCGCATCGTCATCACCATGAGGGCGGGTGCCGCCGAGCAGGTCGTGCAGGGCATCCATACGATCATCATCGACCGCGTGAGAGAGATCGTCCACCCCGACGGAGAAGAGCTCAAGGCAGATTCGAGCTTTGCGGTGGGCTTTCTGGTCTCGGGCATCATGGGCTTTGTGATGGCGGTCGGCTTTGCCCGGGAGGGCGGCGAGGAGATAGACCTCGAGCAGCCGGGGGACAGCGCGTGCGCGTACCTGAGGGCGGTCGCCATGCAGACGGTGGAAACGGTCGCGCAAGTCGAGGGCGTCGATACATCCGAGCTGCTCGAACGCGTCTCCAAGGAGGCCGATGCCTATCGCGCATCGCGTGCGACGAGTCCCGACGTGGTGAAAGACGCCTAGGGTTTCTCTTGCGGGGCGCCTGTCGCGCATCGCGCGGTGAGTCCCGCGATGCGGTCATAACCTGCATTCATGTGAGCCGGGTTTATAGATATTCCTCCAGCTGTTAACATAGACAACCTGTGGGTAAAGAGACAAAAGCGCCGCCGACGGGCGGGCGTTTTGATTTCGATGAACTCATGTAAGGAAACGAGCATGTTAGATAGATTTACCGATCGAGCGCGCAAGGTCATGTCGATGGCCAAACAGGAGGCGCTCGATCTGCACTCAAATAAGGTGGGCACCGAGCACCTGCTGCTCGCACTCGCCAAGGAGGACGAGGGCATCGCTGCCGAGGCGCTGCGCTCGCTTGATATCTCCTACGACGACATCATGGACACCCTCAAGGAGGTCCAGACCACGGTTCCCGAGCCCAGCGAGGAGACCGAGGCTGCCAAGCTTGCCTTTACGCCGCTCGTCATTAGCGTGATGGAGCGCTCCTTCCGCGTGGCACGTGAGAACAACCAGACCTACGTGTCGACCGAGCACCTGCTCATCGGTATCGTCGAAGAGGGCAACGGCATGGCCATGGACATCCTCATGCGCCTGGGTGTGTCGTCCGCCTCCATCAAAAAGGCTATCGAGAAACTCACCGCCAAGGACCAGGACAAGAAGCGTCCGCTCGCCGGCGCCGGTGCTGGTCGTCCCGGTGCGGGCCTGCCGTTCTTTAGCGGCTCGGATGCCTCTCAGCAAAAGGGGAGCGGCACCGACACACTCAAGCAGTTCGCCACCAACCTCACGCAGAAGGCGCGCGACGGCGAGCTCGACCCTGTAATTGGTCGCGAAAAGGAAGTCCAGCGTATGATGGAGATCCTTTCGCGTCGCACCAAGAACAATCCGCTTATCTTGGGCGACCCCGGCGTGGGCAAGACGGCCATCGTCGAGGGTCTGGCTCAGCAGATTGCAGCTGGCAACGTGCCCGAGAACCTTATGAACCAGAACATCTGGACGCTCGACCTGCCGGGCCTCGTTGCGGGCGCCAAGTATCGCGGTGAGTTTGAGGAGCGCCTCAAGAACGTGATCCAGGAGGCCACCGAAGCTGACGACGTCATCCTGTTTATTGACGAGATGCACACCATCATCGGTGCCGGCTCTGCCGAGGGCTCCATCGACGCGAGCTCCATGCTCAAGCCCGTGCTCGCGCGCGGTGCCTTCCAGATTATCGGCGCCACCACGGCCGAGGAATTCCGCAAGTACCTCACCAAGGACCCGGCCTTCGAGCGTCGCTTCCAGACCATCGATGTCGAGGAGCCGAGCGTCGAGGACACGGTCAAGATCCTGACCGCGCTCAAGCCGCGCTACGAGGAGCACCACCATGTGCGCTACACGCAGGGCGCTATCGAGGCTGCCGCGAACCTTTCCAACCGCTACATCCAGGATCGCTTCCTGCCCGATAAGGCCATCGACCTCATCGACGAGGCCGGTGCCCGCGCTCGCATCGCCGCGAATCGCGCGCCAGAGCCGGTGCGCGAGGCCGAGCATCGCGTGGAGGAGCTTAAGGCCGCCGCGCAGGAGGCCACCGAGAGCGACGACATGAACAAGGCCGCCGAGATCACCGAGCAGCAGAAAGCTGCCGAGATTGAGCTCGCCGAGGCCAAGGCCGCCTGGACGGCCGAGCTCGACGCCAGCCCGCTCACCATCGACGTGAGTCAGATTGCCGACATCGTGTCCGTGACCTCTGGCGTGCCGGTTTCCTCGCTCACCGAGAGCGAGAGTCGTCGCCTGCTGCAGACCGAAAGCGTGCTCAAGACCCGCATTATCGGCCAGGACGAGGCCGTCGAGGCCGTTGCCAAGGCCGTGCGCCGCAGTCGCTCGCCGCTCAAGGATCCGCGTCGCCCCGGCGGCAGCTTTATCTTCCTGGGTCCCACCGGCACGGGCAAGACCGAGCTCGCCAAGACGCTCGCCGAGTACCTCTTTGGCAGCAAGGACGCGCTCATCAGCTTCGACATGTCCGAGTTCGGTAGCGAGTTCGAGGTCTCCAAGCTTATCGGTAGCCCTCCGGGTTACGTGGGTCACGACGAGGGCGGTCAGCTCACCAAGGCCGTTCGTCGTCACCCGTACTCGGTCGTGCTGTTCGACGAGATCGAGAAGGCGCACCCCGACATCTTCAACATTTTGTTGCAGGTGCTGGAGGAGGGCCGCCTGACTGATAGCCAGGGCAAGACGGTCGACTTCCGCAACACCGTGATCATCATGACGTCTAACGTGGGCGCCCGCGAGATCGCGCAGGATGCGAGCGTGGGCTTTGGCACCACCG
>CAJKEF010000064.1 GCA_905198825.1 uncultured Collinsella sp.
CGCGGCAGCCGCGAATCTCACGATTCATCAGGTTGAGGCTACGCAAGAAGGTCGACTTACCGCAGCCCGAAGGCCCGATGAACGCCGTGATCTCTCCCTTGTGGAAGTCGAGCGACGTATTGCGCAGCGCATGGTGGTCGCCATAGTACACGTTGACGTCCTTGGTAGAGAGCACGACCTCGTCGCTCACGGCCTTGCCGCTCACGCGCACGCGCTTCTCGCTCTCCCCCACGCTCGACAGGAAGTCCTGGGTGTCGGACGACGCCGCTTCGGTTGCGGGCGTTACATTCATCTCGCTCATTCGGCCGTCATCTTCCTTGCCAGTTGCTTGCCCACGATGCGGGCGATTACGTTAAACAGCAGCACGCAGATCATCAGCAGTGCGGCGGTGCCCCAGACGATCTGTTGAGCCTCGGGGCTGCCCTCGCCATAGATCTTGTAGATGTGCACGGCGAGCGACTCGCCAGGGCGGAACACGTTCCAGGCGCAGGTGGGGCTCGACAGGTTAAAGCTCAAGAAGTTCAGACGAACCGGCGAGCTCATGCCCGAGGTAAAGAGCAGTGCTGCGGCCTCGCCAAACACGCGGCCAGCCGAAAGCACGATGCCGGTCACGATGGCGGGCATGGCCTCGGGGACCAGGATGTGCAGCGTAGCCTCCCAGCGAGTAAGGCCCATGGCCAGGCACGCATCGCGCTGGGCCTGCGGCACGTCCTCGAGCGCCTGCTGGATCACGCGCACCAGGATGGGGATGTTGAACATGGTGAGCGCGACGGCGCCGGAGATGATGGAGTACTTCCAGCCCAGCTGCACCGAGAACACCAGAAAACCGAACATGCCGACGACGATGGAAGGCAGCGAGGACAAGGTCTCGATAGCGGTGGAGGCGATGTCGCGGATAGGGCCGTTCGGCGCGTACTCAACCAGGAAGACCGCCCCGCCCAGGCTGATGGGCACCGAGATGATCAAGGTGATCAGCAGCAGATAGAACGAGTCGAACAGCTGATAGAGTACGCCGCCCTGGGTTCCGTTGGCACGCGCGGGCTGCATGAGGAAGCCCGGCTTAAGCAGCGTCGAGATGCCCTCGAACAGGATGTAGGCCACCATGGAGACGACGATGAGCATGACGATGGCGACAATCGCCGTCAACACGCCCGTGGCGATGCGGTCCTGCCTTTGGACGCGCCCGAGTCTCGCCTCGTCGATATGGATGCGCGTGCTAGCCACGAGTCTTCGCCCCCTTGCGGCCGATAAGGTGGATGATCAGGATGAAGATGAGGCTCATGCCCATCAGCAGCAGACCGAGCGCCCAAAGAACATCGTCCTGGGCCGAGCCCTCGGCATAGACCGCCATGGACGTGGTGAGCGTGGTGGTGATGGTGGACGCCGGCGACAGCAGCGACGTCGGCATGGCCTCTATGCCGCCGATAACCATGCGCACGGCGAGCGTCTCGCCAAAGGCGCGCGTCATGCCAAGGATGACCGCAGTCATGAGCGACGGCATGGCGGACTTGAGCACCACGTGCCAGATGGTCTGCCAGCGGGTGTAGCCCAGCGCGAGCGAGCCCTGACGGTAGCTATCGGGCACAGCGCGCAGGCCATCGACCGAAAGCGTGGTCATGGTCGGCAGGATCATGACGGCCAGCACGATGGCGCCGGGCAAGATGCCCAAGCCCGTGCTTGCGTGGAAAACGCTCTTCATGAAGCCGACGACCACGTGAAAACCGATCAGGCCAAAGACGACCGAGGGAATGCCGGTCAAAAGCTCAATAAGCGGCTGAAAGACCTTGGAACCAAACTTAGGGCTAATCTCGACTGCAAAGATGGCAGAGCCGATGGCGATGGGCAGCGCGATGAGCGTGGAGAGCACCATGACCGCAAACGAGGTGACGATCAGGGGCAGGGCGCCGGTGTAGGGCAGGCCGTTTTCGGCTGTGTTGGCCAGGTCCCACTTGGTGCCGGTGAAGAACTCGACGACCGAAACGCCGTCCTTGAGAAAAGCCGAGAGGCCCTTTTGGGCGACCATAAAGATGAGCGCGGCAACGACAAACGTCACGAGCGCTACGCACGCGCCCGTGACGCCCAGGCCCACGTTCTCGAGGTCGCGCTTTGGCAGCTGTTTTGCCATTGCAAACCTTTCCGGGGGCGATTACTTATTTAGCAGAGACCTTGCCGCTGGCGTCCTTGACGACCTTCATGGCAGAGACGGGGATAAAGCCCTGCTCCTCGACGAGCTTGCCCTGGACGTCGTCGGAGAGCATGAACTCCAGGAAGGCCTTGGTAGCCTCGTCGGCGTCCTTGGGGCAGTACATGTGCTCGGTAGCCCAGATCTTAAAGGAGTCGTCGGTGACGTTTGCGCTCTTGGGCTCCACGCCCTCGACCTTGATGGCGTTGAACTTGGAGTCATCAAAGTGCGAGAAGTCGAGGTAGGAGATGGCGTTGTCGGTGCTGCCCATCTGAGTCTGGACATCGCCGGACTTGTCGAGCTCGGCGTCGCCCTTAAAGTCGACGGCCTCGTCGCCAAAGACGACCGCTTCGAAGGTGGCGCGGGTACCGGAGCCGGCCTTGCGGTTGAGAACGACGATCTTGGCGTCGTCGCCGCCGACCTCCTTCCAGTTGGTGATCTGGCCGGAGAAGATACCCTTGAGCTGTTCGAGGGACAGGTCATCGACCTCAACGTTCTTGGAGACGACGGGACCCATGCCCACGACGGCGACCTCGTGGTCGACGAGGTTCTTGACCTGGTCGGCCTCGAGCTTGGTCTCGGCGAAGACGTCGGAGTTGCCGATGGTAACGGTGCCTGCGGCGACAGCGGTCAGGCCCTTGCCCGAACCGTTACCCGAGCCGGAAACGGAGACATCGGGGTTGGCGTCCATGAACTTCTCGGCAGCGGCCTCGACGAGAGCCTGGAACGAAGAGGCACCGTCGTAGGTCACCTCGCCGGAGACGGACTCGGCAGCAGCGGCGCTACCCTTGTCGGCGGCGTCGGATGCGCCTGCGCCGCCGCAGCCAACGAGACCGAGACCGACGATGCTGGCAAGACCACCAACAAGGCCGAGGAACTGACGACGAGAATAAGCCTGATCGAGCATGATCTTCCTTTCGTACATGCGACTCGCGGGCACCCTGCCCGCTTTGCTGTTTGGAAAGATACGACCCCGATCAGGCGACAACCGCGTTATCTGCGGTTTCTTACGGGCATTTGATAGACCCTTACCGCAAGCCCGGCCCAGCCTTTACAAACGGATAACAAACCCGCCACCAAGCATGACCCGCCTTTTACACCAATAAAAACAAAGTTGCGGTGAAATAGTTCCTGCTTGGCCGTCAAATGGCCCATTCTAGGAACTATTCCACCGCAACTTAGATTGGAAAACCGCGTAACCTTAAAGTTCGAGCTCGTTGAGGCGCAGGATTGCCACGATGTAAATCTTGAGCGCCTGCTTGAGCTGTTCCTCGTTGGCGCACTCGTTGGGGCCGTGCATCTGGCCGCCCCATGCGGGCAGCTCCAGGCCGGTCTCCTCGGGGCCAAACGACACGGCGCGGGCAAAGTTGCGCGCGTACGTGCCGCCGCCCATGGCAAAAGGCTCGGCGTGCTTGCCCGTAAACTCGTTATAGGTATCGATAAGCGCCTTCACGGCCGGATCGTCGGCAGACACCGAGAACGGCACCTTTGCATGACCCAGGCGACACGTCACGTCAAAGCGCCCCACGAGCGGCTCGAGCTGCTCGCGGATGGTATCGGCGCTCGTGCTATCAGGGAAACGCACGTCGATGACCTGCTCGATATGGCCATCCACCACGCGGATGACGCCGGGGTTGCAGGTGAGCGGGCCAAACGCCGGGCTCGTCGCGTCGATACCCAGGCCGCGACCATAGGCGTCCGCATGCACAAAGGCCAAAAACTTGACAAACTCGTGCTCGGCAGGCGTCAGCAGGCGCTCGCCGCGGGCACCAAACGCGTCCTCGGCCTCGCGCAGATACGACACGATCAGGCCGACGGCATTGATCGTCCCCTCGGGCATCGAGGCGTGACCGCCAATACCGTGGGCGAAAATCTGCACATGACCATTGTCGAGAGCCGTGATCTCCAGGCGGTCAGCATTCTCGACCGGCGCCGGCAGCTCATCGGCGGCAATCGCGAGCTCGCAGATGGACTGCGACGGAATGGCATTGCTCGCCTCGGCGCCGCTCCACGACACGATGCGCCCGCCGTCGATCTTGGGACTCACGAACGTCGCCCCAAACTGGCCCTTCTCGGCATTGCAGACCGGGAACTCGGCATCGGGCGTAAACAAAAAGTCGGGGTCTGCGTGGTTCTCCAGATAATGGTGAACGTCGGACATGCCCACTTCCTCATCGCAGCCCAGCAGCGCGCGGAAGGTGTAGCGCGGAACAATGCCGTGCTTGAGCAGGTACGCGCCGGCATAAAGCGACAGCACTGCCGGGCCCTTGTCGTCGATCACGCCGCGACCGAGCAACCAGCCCTCGCGACGCTCCATCGCGAACGGATCGGTGTTCCAGCCAGGGCCGGCGGGAACCACGTCCACGTGGCAGATAGTCGCGAGCTGCTTGTCGCCGCGGCCCGGGATATCGGCGATTCCCACATAGCCCTCGTCGTCGCTCGTCTGATAGCCGAGCTTCTGCGCGATGCCGAGCGCGCAATCGAGCGCGTCACGGACCGGGCGGCCAAACGGCGCGCCGGGCTCTGCATCGGCAGAAACTGCCACGGAAGGATAACTCACCAGCTGCTCGATATCAGCGACGACATCCTCCCAGACCTCGTCGACATACTCGGCAACGCTCTGCTCCACCTGATTCATGGACGACCTCCTTACCAATGAGCAGCGGGCACGCCCGCCCCTCACATCACGTCATTAGATAGCGAAAAGTTTAGCAAGCTCGGCCACCGAGTGCACCACCGCATCGGCACCCGCGGCCTCGTGCTCCCCCGGTGCCGCCGCGCCCGAATAGATGCCGATGCACGGCACGCCCATCGCGTGCGCGCCCTCCACATCGTTAAAGCGATCGCCGATCATCACGGCGTCGTCGGCCGTCGCGCCCAGAGCCGCCAGCGCATCGCGGACCGAATCCGCCTTGATCTCGCGTCCCTGCGGCGGATTCATGCCGACCACCGCCTCAAACTGAGAAAGCCCGAGCTCACGTACCATGTCGATGCACTTTGCCTCCATGCGCGACGTCGCCACGGCCATACGCTTGCCCTGGGCGACCAACCCATCCAGCAGCTCGGGGATCCCATCGAACACGGGGTACTCTTCCGGTCCCAGCTCATCAAAAAAGGCGCGGTACTCGTCGGCCACCACCAGCGACTCCTCGCGGGAGAATCCATAAAAGTCGTGAAAGCTCTTCCACAGGGGCGGCCCGATCATGCGGCGCAGATCACCCATCTGCGCCTCCGAAAACCCGCGCGCAGTCAGCGCCTTGCGCGTCGAGGTCATCACCGCCCGACCCGTATCGGCCACCGTGCCATCGAAATCAAACAGCACGACCGGCCGCCTGTATATCTCCAGTGCCTCCATCGGCATCCCTCTTCCGCAGTTGATGATTTCCACACCGACACTTCAAACTGTTGACTATTCAACAATTGAACCTAGAAATGTGGAACGACTCCACTATACTTGTCGCACTTTGCTCTCAGAAGGCGGCGCGCAAGCGCCCCAACGAAAGGTGCAATTATGTCTTTTGCCATCATAACCGACTCCACGTCGGACATCTCCCCCGCCCGTGCTCAAGAGCTTGGCATTTACGTCATTCCACTGCATGTGATTATCGAGGGCGAGGACCTGCTCGACCAGGTACAGATCACCGCCGAGGAGTACGTCGCCCGCATGGCCGGCTCCGAGCAGCTGCCGCACACCTCGCAGCCGAGTGCCGGCGAGTTCAAGACACTCTTTGACCGCGTGCGTGCTGACGGCCACGACAGCGCGATCTTTATCTCGCTGTGCAGCGAGTGGTCCGCCTGCTATGCCAACGCCAGCCTGACGGCCGAAACGCACGAGCTCGACGTGCGCTGCATCGACTCGCGCACCGGCTCGGGCGCCGAGGGTCTGCTGGTGGAGTACGCGCTGGCCATGCGCGAGGACGGCCGCAGCCTGGACGAGACCGAGGCGCAGATCCGCGCGACGCTGCCCGACGCCCACCTGTTGCTGATTCCCCGCACGCTCGAGAACCTCGTTAAGAACGGCCGCGCGCCCAAGCTCGCCGGCCAGCTCACGCAGATGCTCAATATTCGCCTGGCCGTTTCGCCGGAGTGGCAGTCGGGCGAGATCAAGGCCATCAAGAAGGGCCGCGGCGCCAAGCGCATCGTCGCCAACACCATGGCCGACTGCCTCGCGTTTTTGGCTGAACACCCGGGCTCCAGCGTGCGCGTGCTCACGACCGGTGCTGCCGAAGAGCAGGAGCTCGTCAGCCAAGCGCTCGCAGGCCAAGACTACGTAGACGCCGGCACCGGCCCCATCGGCTGCACCATCGCCACCCACGTAGGCGTCGACGCCATTGCCATCAGCTACTGCCCCCGCTACCAGCCCATCCACT
>CAJKEF010000065.1 GCA_905198825.1 uncultured Collinsella sp.
ATCTACCTGTTTGCTTCAATGAGCTTTTCAAGCCGTAAAACACGATGGTAGAGGGCCGACTTCGACAAGGGAGGGTCAGCCATCTCCCCTAAATCACGCAGCGAAAGATCGGGATAGCGCTCGCGCAGGTCGCAAAAGACCGCCAAGGCATCCGGAAGCGCATCGCGAAGGCCTCGCTGCTCGAGCTCATCGATAAGCGCAAGCTGATGCTGGGCAGCACCGGCGCTTCTGGTCTGGTTGGCGAGCTCGGCGTTCACGCGACGGTTCACATCGTTCTTAACCAACTTGACCGCGCGCGCCTCCTCAATCTCGGCAACGCTGCGCTTGGCACCAATCAGCTTTAATAGATGCTCGATTTCCTCGGCGCTCTTAATGTACACGGCATATGACCCCCGCCGCGCATTAACACGAGCATGGACCCCAATCTGCTCCAACAGATCGCAAAGCCCCTTGGCATATTGCTCGCCCTGCACCGCGATCTCCAAATGAAAGTCGCCGCGGGGATCGGCCACGAAACCGCCGGCGATGAGCGCGCCGCGAATGTAGGCAAGCCTGCAGCAGGGACGGGCAACGATGTGCCGGGGAACACCGGCGACGAACCCTCCCCTGCGGTCGAGAATGCCCAGCAGCACCAGAGCCTTGTCCAGGTCGGGTTGATCGGGCAAGGTGATGAGGTAGTTTCGAACCTTATGCAATACAGATTTACGGACGGTGAACTCCGTTTTGAGCTTAAGGATGCGATGCGTCAGTGTGATCATCGTGCGCGCGACGGCGCCCGTCTCGGTCGCGACCGTCAAACGATACCGCCCAGAGCCGGTAAGCGAGAGCGTACCGCTCACGCGCGTGAGGGCGGCAAGCGTCGACAAGTCGCAGTATTCACATTCGGGTTCGCAGCGCGCAAGCTCGTCGCGCACCTCGGCGGTAAACGACATGCAGGCCTATGCCTTCGTGTTGGCGCGCGACAGGTCGCGATGGGAAATGCTCACGTGATATTGGGCACCTTCCAAATAACGTGCCGTGGCTTCGGCAATGGCAACGCTGCGGTGCTGGCCGCCTGTACAGCCGATGGCGATAGAAAGCTGCGGCTTGCCCTCCGCGATATAGCCCGGCATCACCGTATCGAGCAGCTGTGTCCAAGCCTTCCAAAACTCCTGCGTCTTGGGATGGTCCAGAACAAAATCGGAGACCTTTTTATCGAGACCGGTCATCGTGCGCATCTCGGGATCGTAGAACGGATTAGGCAGGAAGCGGACATCGATCATAATGTCCGCCTCGACGGGCATGCCGTGCTTAAAGCCAAACGAGAACACGTGAACGTCCATGAGTTGCTGGTCGGACAACTCGGAGAACGCCATGCGCAATTTGTTGCGCAGAGCAGAGGTGCGCAAGCGGCTCGTATCGATAATCATGTCAGCTCGGTCGCGAACGCCCTGCAGCTGCAGGCGCTCGCGCTGAATCGCATCGGCCGTAGTCTCCCCCGGCTTGGCAATGGGATGACGGCGGCGATTTTCGCTGTAGCGACGAATCAGCACCTCGTCAGAAGCCTCCAGGAACACGATGTCGCAGCTCATCTCGCGCTCTTCCAGTGCGGCAACAGCATCGAGCAGTTCATCGAACAAGCCCTGGCTACGCAGGTCGCAGGTAACGGCAAGGTGCCTGCCCACGCCCGTATTGATGCCAACGAGCTCAGCAAGCTGGGCAATCAGGCGTGGGGGCAGGTTGTCGATACAAAAATAGCCCATGTCCTCGAACACATGCATGGCTTGCGTTCGGCCCGAGCCGGACATTCCGGTGATGATGACGATATCGGGGATGCGCTCCGAGCGCTCCGCCGCATCCATGGCATCTCCCTTTTGCATGTGTGCCTCCTAAAACAAGCGCGGGACCCGGCCAGCGGATCCCGCGCGATCAATTGCCTTTATTGAGTATACCGCCCCAAGCGGATACAAGGCCCGTCTTACGCCTCAAGCGCAGCCTTGAACCAACTTGTAATACTCGTGGGGTGCGTGATGGCGGTGCCGACGACAACGGCCCAGGCGCCAGCATCGATCGCGGCGCGAGCCTCCTCGGGCGTATGCACGCGACCCTCGCAAATGATGGGAAGGCCGGGAAATTCCTCGGTCGCCTGACGCAGGAGCGGCAGGTCAGGGCCATCGGCCATGGTGCAGTCGATGGCGGCGACGCCGTGAGAAAGCGTGGTGGATACCAGGTCAAAGCCCATATCAACAGCACGGCGAATGTCCTCGATGGTGGCACAATCCGCCATCAGGAGCACACCCTCCTCGTGCAGCGGGCGGAAGGTATCCTCGACCGTCTTGCCATCGGGGCGCGGACGATCGGTGGCGTCGATCGCCACGATATCGGCACCGGCAGCAACGCAGGCGCGAGCGTGACGCAGCGTCGGCGTGATGTAAACGCCCTCGTGCCCATCCTTCCACAGGCCGATGACGGGAACCTCACAGCGACCCTTAATGGCGGCAATGTCGGCAAGGCCCTGGCAGCGAATGGCGGCGGCGCCGCCGAGCTCGCAAGCGCGAGACATTTGCGCCATGGTCTCGGGCGTACGAAGCGGCTCGCCCATATACGCCTGAACGCTCACGACGAGCTTGCCCTTCAGGGATTGAATCAAAGGATCGACGGTCATAAGGCTGTAACCTTTCTTAGAACAGCCTTCTGAGACACCGCACCTTGACGTTCAAACCGTCGCTCGCGTACCGAAGTACGCTTCGCTCCTCTTTCACGTCAATCTGCGGCACCTCAGAAGGCGCACTTGGTAGTTATGTTTACTTCAACGACGCAAGAAGGTGTTCGGCGGCACCGATGAGCGGAGCATCGCCCTCCAGAGAACCGATGAGGATTGGTGTGTTCTGAAGCGGATCGAGCGCCTGGCTGGCATAGCCCTCGTGCACCGAGTCCTTCCACGTCTGTGAACGCCAATCGGGACCTTGGTGAATCACGCCGCCCGAAAGCACGATGACCTCAGGGTCCAGGATGTTAGCGAGCGAGCCCAAGCTGGCGCCCAGCGCAAAGCCGGCGTCATGGATGACCTCGGTCGCCTTTGCGTCGCCCGCACGGCACAGGTCGTTCACATCGCGACCGACCGAAGGACGGCTGGGGTCGACGCGACCAAAGCGCTCATCGTACATTCGACCAATGGATGTGCCCGAAGCAACCGACTCCAGATGGCCGGAACGCCCGCAGGCGCACGGAATGCCGGCGGCAGCCGAGCACTCGATGTGGCCCATATGGCCAGCGGCACCATGGAAGCCCTGCATCACGCGGCCGTTCTCGACATATGCGCCGCCGATGCCCGTACCGATGCCAAGACACAAGACGGAGAACTTGCCCTTGCCGACGCCCCAGTGGGCCTCGCCCAGAGCATGAGCCTGCACGTCGCCTACAACGGCAACGGGAAGGCCGAGGTCCTCGCGCAGACGCGGCCCCAACTGAACGCCGGACCAGCCGGGCATGATCTCGTTGGCATACGCGATGGCGCCCGTCTTGGGATCGACGACGCCGGCGGCACCGATACCGACGCCAAGGACCTCGACATCGGGATTCGCCTCGAGAGCAGCCTTGATGGACGCCTCGATACGCTGGAAGACGGCCTCGCCGCCCTCCTGGGCCTCGGTAGGAACCTCGGCCTCAAAAACGGGATGGGGCACGCTGCCGTCAGCCGGGTACTCCATGATGGCAGTCGCGATCTTAGTTCCGCCGATATCGACAGAGCAGACGTACTTGTTCTCCATGTCGTTCTCCTTCGGAGACAAAAACAACTACAGGAAATGAAGGCGGTGTAATCGCCGCAGTTTGGTAAAGGTTTCCCGGGTGCCCGAGGTTGGGGTGAAAGCGCTCGGGCGTTGACCTAATGGGTCACGCCCGACCACTTGAGCCCCAAGATCGGGTGCCTGGGGAAGCTTTACAGGAGACCGTTGTCCTGGAGGACCTTCTTAATCGCCTCGACGTTCTCGCCGGTCATGGCCTTCACCGGGCGCGGCATGGTCGGGCTGTCGAAGATGCCCATGAGGTTCATAGCGGTCTTGAAGGCGCCGACGCCACCGGCATAGCCCTGGACGCCAGAGGTGACATCCCAGATGTGCGAAATCTCATTGAGGCGATCCTGCTCGGCCTTGACGGTAGCCCAGTCACCAGCCTGGGCGGCCTTCCACTGACGCACGTAGCCCTCGGGCTCAACGTTGGCGAGACCCGGGACGGAACCGTCGGCGCCACCGAGGTAGGCGCCGTCGACAACAACCTCGTGGCCGGTGAGAATGCTCATCGGATGGCCGTTCTTCTCGTTCTCCTGAACGAGGTAGCGGAACGAGATGTCATCACCCGAGGAATCCTTGACGCCGGCCAGAACGCCCTCGGCGCCGAGCTTGGCAAGGAGCTTCCAGGGGAGCTTGGTGTGAACGCAGACGGGAATGTCATAGGCAAAGATGGGCAGGTCGAGCTCCTCGTGCAGGATGCGGAAGTGCTCCTCGACCTCGGTCATGCCCTGCAGGGCATAGAACGGGCAGGTGGCGACAAGCGCATCGGCACCCAGCTCCTGAGCGACCTTGCCGTGCTCGATCATGCGCTCGGTCTCGGTGTCGATGATGCCGACCAGAACAGGCACGCGGTGGTCGACGATGCGCACGGCCTCGGCGACAATCTGGCGACGGCGCTCGTCGGTGGAGAAGACGACCTCGCCCGAGGATCCCAGGAAGAACAGGCCATCGACGCCGGCATCGATCATGCGGTTGATGCTGCGCTCAAAGGAGACAACATCGAGCTGATGATCTTCGGTATCGGGAACAACGACGGGAGGGATAACGCCGGTGAATTTCTGAGTTGCCACAAGAATCTCCTTAGTTGTCTGGCGAGCGGCCCTATGCCGCCCACTCTTGTTGGCAGTGTCCAGGCCGTCTAGGCCAAAGAACACGGGTAGAACGTTTGGTTAAAGAAGTCGACGACTTCGTTTTCGAACGCATTGATGCGCTCGTGAGCATATTTGGCATAGATGATATGCCTCCGGTCACACTCAAGACCGTTGAATACGGCAAACTGGCCCTTGGGATCGCTCACGGCATCCATGAGCGATGTGCCCATGAGCACCGATCCGCGCACCCGAGACGACAGAGCCTCGAGACCACCGGGAATTGGATTGGCAACCGCCGTGCAGGCAAGGCCCCGCTCGTCCAGAGCAGAAACCGCCAGCGCGACTCCGCCGCCAAGGCCCTCGCCCCATGCAAAGATGCGGTCGGGGTCCATGCCATCAAGATTGCGCGCCACCTTCGCCAGCGCGCAACCCCAACGGACGCGCTCGACAAAAGCGGGCGAAGAAATCCCCCGCCGCAGGTCGTCCGCACCAGCAACATCGTCATCCAGCGCGAGGACGGCATACCCCATGGCGGCAAATCTCGTCATGTGATGCCAGCCGCGCACAGGCCGATCGATGTCGTGAAACATCAGGCACAGTGGCACGCGCTCAGATACTCGGGCACGACCAACTGGCTCAATCAAACGAGCGTGGACCGCATCGTCACCGAGTTCAAAGGAAACCTCCGAGTAACGGGCGCAGGGGTTAACAAAGTCAATCGCCGTAATGGCCAGGCCTTGAATCTCAAGATTCGAAGCGCATGCCTCTAAATCAGAAATATCTGCTTGGACATCACCGTGCCAGTCCTGATATTCTGTGAGCCTTGACGAAACCGTTCCAGGAATTCCCACGAGCCCGGGGACTATCAGCTCGTCAACATTGCTCTCGCACTTAGACATGAGCCTCCCCTCCCTTGCAGAAAAACGGAATGATCAGATCGTCAAAATCCTGAATCTCCTCGTGGCCAAAGCCTTCAAAGAACTCATGACGCTTTTCGCAGGTCAGGTTGTTATAGACCGCAAACTGCGTCGCTGGCGGACAGACGATATCGGCTGTGCCCGTGCCAAACAGCACGGGGCATTCGACCATAGGGGCAAAGTTCTTGGAATCGAAGTACGCCAGCTTGGCATAGGCTTCGTCAATACGAGTCGAGTCCTCGTCAAACCAGCGAGACCAATAGCGCAGGCCCTCGTAGGCAATGTCGTCGGCATCCAAATCCCAGACCAGGCGGAAATCTGACAGGAAGGGATAGAGGATGGCGGCACGATTGATAAGCTCGCTGTTAAGCGCACAGGTCGCAATGCCCAAACCGCCGCCCTGCGACGCGCCGTTCACAAACACACGCGCAAGATCGATGCCCTCGAGCTCGCGAACGATGCGGCACAGGATGCGAATATCTTGGTGCAAGCGGACATAGTAGAGGTTGGCCGGGTCGCCGTCGATACCGGCGACGATATGACCGGCAACCGTTGTGCCCTCAAATCCACCAATGTCCTCGGAGGGACCTCCTTGGCCGGGGCAGTCGAGGGCAATGAGTG
>CAJKEF010000066.1 GCA_905198825.1 uncultured Collinsella sp.
GCGTGTGGTCTGCCGCCAACGACGCCCCGTTTGTGGCGCTCGAGCCCTGGACCGGTCACACCACCATGGACACCGAGGACGATGTCTTTGAGCACAAGGCCAACACCATCACCTTGGCTCCCGGCGCTACCGATAAACGTAGCTTTAGCGTCACACTACTCTAGAGGTTCCGCCGCTCGGTCGATGCTGTGCGCCGTCCAGAGCGATAATTTGTCATTCAAAAGGCAAGGCATAGACCTTCTGGTCATGCCTTGCCTTTTTCATGCCACTTGTTCGCTCTGGACGTCGCTCGCCGGCATTGCCAAAACATCGGCGTCCCCAATGACTACCGTGTGTCTATTAATTTTTCGAGCTTGTGCTGCGCTGCTGGTCGCTGGCGTATATCCTGTTACGTCGTTAGCATACGATTCAACAGGGAAGGCAGATTATGCATTCTCCCCATCAACGCGACGCGCGTCCACAGCCGGTATGCAGTCGTCGCATCTTTTTGGGTAGTGCTCTCGCTGCGAGCGCTTCTGTCGTCGCCGGCGCACTTGCCGGTTGCCAGCGCCCCTCCACGCTGGAAGTAGTTCAGCCCACGACGGGCGGCGGTCGCGACGACCTGTCCGATTCCGTGATCGGCAAGGACAAGATCCGTATCGGCATGGAGGCGGCCTACGCCCCGTACAACTGGCAGGTCTCCGAGGCCAGCGAGTACACCATCCCCATCGACAACGTGCAGGGCGCCTATGCCGACGGCTACGACGTGCAGATCGCCAAGATTGTCTGCAAGGCCCTCGGCGGCGAGCCCGTTGCCGTCAAGCAGAGCTTCTCGGGCCTTATCGATTCGCTCAACAACGGTCAGATCGACCTCATCATTGCCGGCATGAGCGCCACGCCCGAGCGCGAGGAGTCCGTCGGCTTTTCCGATCCGTACTTCATTGGCTACTTTGGCCTGTTCGTAAAAGAGGGCTCGCCTTACCAGAACGCCACCAAGCTCAGCGACTTTAGCGGCGCTACGGTCCTCGGCCAAAAGGACACCATGCTCGATACCGTCATCGACGAGATTCCGGGCGTTGTGCACAAAAACCCGGTCGACTCGGTCCCCACGGTGTTTTCGAACCTGCTGCAGGGCACGTGCGACGCCGTGACCTACAACACCGAGAACGAGAAGGGCTATATGGCTCAAAACCCGGGCATCGTTCCCATTCATTTTGCCGAAGGCGAGGGCTTTAAGCAGGAGGTCGCGGCAAACGTCGGCTGCCGCAAGGGCTCGGACAAGCTGCTTAAGCTCATCGACAAGACGCTCAAGGGCATTAGCCAGGAGGAGCGCGACCAAATGTGGGACGCGTGCCTCGACCGTCAGCCGGCATAGGGAGGCAGCATGAAAACCATCAATCGTCTGGCCTCCTTTATCAAGGCCGACCACCGTTATGTGTACTTGGGCACGAGCGTTATCGCGGCGCTCGGCCTGGCGTTTAGCCAGCGCAACCCCACGCCGCTGAGCTTCTTGGCGCCTACGGGCGTGTTCCAGGATTGCCTTTGGGCAATCCTTTGGGCCTGGCTCGTCGTGTCGGCGGCGGCGCTGGTCACCAAACTCATGCACTGGAACGACTATCGCGAAACGTCGCCGTTTGCTTCCGAGCGCTTCCGTCGCGGCGCGCGCCTGGGCAGCTATGTCGTCGTTGCTATTGCGGCGATCTTCTTTGTCGACCGTTGCGTCATGTCGTTTATCGATCTGGTGCAGGTGAGCATTGTCTCGGACTCCAACCCCAGCGACTTTTTGTCGAGCCTGGTCTACATGACCTACAAGAGCGGCGACTTCTTCATCCGCGGCATCGAGATCACCATCGCGCTTGCCACCTTCGGCACCGTCATCGCATTCTTCCTGGCGCTGCTCTTTGTGTTCCTGCGTATTCAGACCTTCGACCGCGTGGACAACGACCTGGTGCGCTTCTTTAAGAGTATCGGCCGCGGCTTTGCGACCGTCTACTCCACCATCGTGCGCGGCACGCCCATGATGGTCCAGGGTCTGCTCATCTATTACGCAGGCTTCACCGTTTTGCGCGGCATGGGCTTCGAGACCGCCCAGGCCAACCAGATCTGGAGTACTTTTACCGCCGGCCTCGTCACCATCTCGCTCAACTCCACCGCCTACATGATGGAGGTCCTGCGCGGCGGCATCGAGTCCATCGATCCCGGCCAGGCCGAGGCGGCACGCTCGCTGGGCCTGTCGCAGTGGCAGGCTATGCGCAAAGTCGTGTTCCCCCAGGGCATTAAAAACGCGATTCCGGCGCTCACCAACGAGCTCATCATCAACATCAAGGACTCGTCGGTGCTCTCGGTCATCGGCGTGTTCGACCTCATGTACGCCACCACCACCGTTGCCGGCGTGTACTACCGCCAGATGGAGGTCTACTGCGTGGCGCTCGTGGTCTACCTGATCCTGACGCTTGTGGCGAGCCGCCTGCTCGAGGCCTTTGGCAAAAAGCTCGGCGCCGAGGCCCCGGCCACGCTGCCCAGCTCCAACTAGGCTCAAGACGAGGAGAATCATCATGGCAGATACCGCCACTACCGGCGTTGCGGCCGCCGCACAGACCAATGAGCCGCTCATCCGCGTCGAGGGCCTGCGCAAGAGCTTCGGCTCGCTCGAGGTGCTCAAGGGCATCGACCTGTCCGTCAATCCCGGCGAGGTCGTCACCATTATCGGCGCCTCGGGTTCGGGCAAATCGACCTTTCTGCGCTGCCTCAACCTGCTCGAGACCCCGGACGCGGGCCACATCTGGTTCCACGGCCAGGACCTCACGGCCGAGCGCTGCAACATCAACAAGCTGCGCGAGGACATCGGCATGGTGTTCCAGGGCTTTAACCTGTTCAACAACATGGACGTGCTCGACAACTGCACGCTCGCGCCCGTCACGCTCAAAAAGATGAGCAAGGTCGAGGCCGAGAAGGTCGCGCTGGAGCATCTGACGAGCGTGGGACTCGAAAAGTTCGCGGACGCCGCCGTGGGTCGCCTGTCCGGTGGTCAAAAACAGCGCGTGGCCATCGCCCGCGCCCTGTGCATGAATCCGCAGATCATGCTGTTCGACGAGCCGACCTCCGCACTCGACCCCGAGATCGTGGGAGAGGTGCTCGAGGTCATGCGCAAGCTCGCTGCCGACGGCATGACCATGGTCGTCGTCACGCACGAGATGGCCTTTGCCCGCACGGTGTCCGACCGCGTGGTCTTTATGGACAAGGGCGTGGTCCTCGAGGACGCCGCGCCGGCGGAGCTCTTTGGCAACCCCAAGCACCAGCGTACCCGCGAGTTCCTCTCGCGTTATCTCGAGGACAAATAGCCGACCGCAAACGCTTACGTGGCAGGGCCGCTCCGGTGGGGCGGCCCTTGTCGTCACAATCGAAAGGATGTCATGGCCGAGGTTTGGCGCTTCTTTGCGCATGAGGATGATTTTGCCGATTTGGACAAGGCCGGCGCATGCGAGCGCTTGGGCCGTGTGCTGTCGTTTCCGACCATTTCGAGCATGGATGCCGAGGCGGTGGACTGGCAGCCCTTCGACGACCTGCGCGCCTATATGCAGCAGGCCTGGCCGCGCGTGTTTGCGGCGGGCGAGGTCGAGCTTATCGACCATTCGCTATTGGTGACGCTTGGCGGTTCCAACCCTGCTCTCAAGCCCGTCATGCTCATGGGCCACATGGACGTGGTTCCCGTGGTGCCCGGCACCGAGGCCGACTGGACGCATGCCCCCTTTAGCGGCCACGTGGACGACACCTACATTTGGGGTCGCGGCGCGATCGACATGAAGGACCAGGTCGCAGGCATTCTCGAGGCTGTCGAGTATGCGCTGGCGCACGGTTGGCAGCACGAGCGCACGCTGCTGCTGGCCTTTGGCCAGGACGAGGAGACTACGCAGTGCGGCGCGGGGGCGATCGGCCGCGTGCTCGAGGAGCGCGGTATTGAACTTGAATACCTGATCGACGAGGGTGACTACCGTATTGTTTCGGCTGCCGAGTACGGCGCGGGCGAGGGCTGGCTTATGCATGCCGACCTTGCCGAGAAGGGCTACGCCGATATCGTGCTCAAGACGAAGAGTGAGGGAGGGCATTCGTCCAACCCCTACGGCGGCACATCGCTCGAGGTGCTGAGCCGCGCTATCGCCGCAATCTGCGATATCGAGTGGCCGACGCGCGTCACGGACCTGCTTGCCGCACAGCTCGTCGAGCTGGGGCTCTACACGGCGGATGAGATTGCCGCCAACGGGGACGTCATTGTCCGCGACTGCCTAGCCAGCAACAAGCTCTATCCGCTGGTGACGACCACCTGCGCGCCCACGCAGATCGAGGGTGGCAGCACCGGCGCCAACGTAATGCCGCAGGATATGCGGGCCAACATTAACTTCCGCATGCTCGAGGGCACGAGCGTGGCCGATGTCGTGGCCCGCTGCCGCGTCGCCGTTGCAGAGGCGGGGCTCGCCGACCGTGTCGAGGTCGAGCTCGGCCCTGGCAGCTCCGAACCCTCGCCGTGCCCGCGTGTTGGTGGACCGGGACTCGAGGCCGTTCGCGCCATTGCCACCCGCTACTTCCGCGACCCAAAGGGGGCGGAGGAAAACGGACCGAGTGCGACGGGCGGGGCTCCTGTCAGCATCGTCCCCTCAACCGTGATCGGTGCCACCGATGCGGCTAACTATCAGCGCATTTGCTCCGAGTGCATTCGTTTTTCGGCGTTTGTGGTCGACGATGACGAGTGCGACCGCGGCGTCCACGGCACCAACGAGCGCATCACCCGCCGCGCCTACTTCCAGGGCATCCGCTTCCTCGTCGCTCTACTCCAAACGCTCTAGCCAAAAAGCAAGTCCTTGGTGCAATGGAGTCAGGTTTGTTTGCACCAATCATTCCGTGCGGGTTATATGCAGGTTTGCCTGCGCACGCTATCATGTATGGGTTAGACCGCAACTATGTACCCCATACGCGAAGGGATGCGCATGTATCTGAAGATCGACATGTTCTAGCCGGGCTTACCCCCGCAGTGGCGCCGCGCGCCCCATCAACTCTGCCGATTTTCACCTTCACGCATATAAAGGAGTCCCGCCATGCGCGACAAGCTCGAAAAGATCATCAAGGCCTACGAGGAGCTCGAGAAGAAGCTTTCTGACCCGGCCGTCGCCTCCGATATCAAGGAGTTCACGCGTCTCAACAAGGAGTACGCGCACCAGTCCGACCTCATTGCCGCCTCGCGCGAGTACATCGGCGCGCTCGATGACATCGAGGCTGCCAAGGAAATGCTGCACGATACCACCGATGCCGATGAGAAGGAGATGCTCCAGATGGACATCTCCGAAAACGAGGCCAAGCTCCCCCAGCTCGAGGAAGACATCAAGTACATGCTCATCCCGAGCGACCCCAACGACGACAAGAACACCATCGTCGAGATTCGCTCCGCCGCCGGTGGCGACGAGGCGGCCATCTTTGCCGGCGACCTGTACAAGATGTATCAGCGCTTTTGCGAGTCGCGTGGCTGGAAGACTACCGTGCTCGATTCCAGCCCCAGCGAGGCCGGCGGCTTCAAGTCCATTGAGTTCAAGGTCGAGGGCGACCGCGTCTACTCCGTCATGAAGTTCGAGTCCGGCGTGCACCGTGTCCAGCGCGTTCCCAAGACCGAGTCCCAGGGCCGCATCCAGACCTCCACGGCAACCGTCGCCGTGCTTCCCGAGGCCGAGGAGATTGACGTCCAGATCAACCAGTCCGACCTGCGCATCGATACTTACTGCGCTTCGGGCCCTGGCGGTCAGTGCGTTAACACCACCTACTCCGCCGTGCGTATCACCCACCTGCCCACCAACACCGTGGTGCAGTCGCAGGAGCAGCGCTCCCAGATCCAGAACCGCGAGGTCTGCATGCAGATGCTGCGCGCCCGTCTGTACGAGATGGAGCTCGAGAAGCAGCAGGCAGAGCTTGGTGCCGAGCGCCAAAGCCAGATCGGCCACGGCAACCGTTCCGAGAAGATCCGTACCTACAACCAGCCCCAGGACCGCGTGACCGATCACCGCATCGGCTTCAACTCCACCTACAACGGCGTTCTTCTGGGCGACCAGCTCGGCACCGTGATCGAGGCGCTCGCCGCCGCAGAGCGCGCCGAGAAGCTGGCACAGGCCGTGTAGTAGGTTCCGCCGTTCTACCGAACGGCGGACCGGCCGACGCTGCGCGGGCCGCATTTGGACAATCTGA
>CAJKEF010000067.1 GCA_905198825.1 uncultured Collinsella sp.
TGGCCGATCTCGCGGCGCTTGGGGCTGCCCATGCGGCCGGTCTCGCCGGTGCAGAAAGGCGGGAAGTTGTAGTGGTGCATGTAGCGCTTGCCCTCGGTGGGCTCGATGGTATCCAGACGCTGGCCCTCGTTGAGCATGCCGAGCGAAAGAACCGAGAGCACCTGGGTCTGGCCACGCTGGAACAAACCGGAGCCGTGAACGAGCGGCAGGTAGTTGTCCTTCACCATGATGGGACGGATCTCGTCGGCGGCACGGCCGTCGACGCGCTCGCCGGTCTCGACGACCATGGTGCGCATGGCCTTCTTCTCGAGCTTCTTGAGCGCCACGGGGATCTCGCGCTCCCAAGCGGCCTGCTCCTCCTCGGTGAACTCGGCGCGGATGGACTCCTTCAGAGCCTCGACCTTACCGATACGGGAGAGCTTGTCGGCGTCGCGAAGGGCGGCTGCCATCTCGTCGTAGTGGGCGAAGATGCGCTCCTGGACCTCCTCAACGGGCTGGTCGAGCGGGTACTCCTTCTTGACGATGGGGCCGTTGACCTGCTCCCACTCGGCGACAAACTCGTCCTGAGCCTGGCAGAAAGCGGCAAGGGCCTCCTGGCCAAACTTCATGGCGGCGAGCATGTCGTCCTCGGAGATCTCCTCGGCACCGGCCTCGACCATCGAGATGAAGTCGGCGGATCCGCCCAGCTCCAGGTCCAGATCGGAGTTCTCGCGCTCCTCGTAGGTGGGGTTGACGATAAACTCGCCGGTCTCCACGTTGCGGCCGATGCGCACGCAGGCAAGCGGGCCCTCGAAGGGCACGCCGCCGACGGTGAGGGCGGCGGAGGCGGCCATGACGCAGATGGTGTCGACGGGGTTGACCTGGTCGGCGACGAGCGAGGTGGCGACGATGTGCACCTCGTTGCGGAAGCCGTCCGGGAAGCTCGGGCGAATCGGGCGATCGATCATGCGGGCCGTGAGCGTGGCCTTCTCGCTGGGACGGCCCTCACGCTTGAGGTAACCACCCGGGATGCGGCCGGCGGCGTACATCTTCTCGTTGAAGTCGACGGTCAGCGGGAAGAAGTCGTAGTTCTTGCGCTCCTTGGAGACGACCACGGTGTCGAGCATCGTGGTATCGCCCTGCTTGACCAGGCAGGCGCCGGTGGCCTGCTTGGCAAGCTCGCCCGACTCAAAGGTGTAGGTCTTGCCGTACAGCTCAAAGGTCTTGGATACGAGTGTCATTGTTCTCCTTTACCCCACAGGCCCCTTGCCTGCGGGCTTCTCATGTGACGCGGGCCCCCTGCCCCCGCCACGCTTCAGAGCGTGATTGTTCACGCCCTTACACAAAAAGAGCGCCCCGCTGCGCAGGACGCTCTTAGCATGTACAAATCCTTACTGGATGTTGTCGCGGATGCCCAGAGCCTTGATGAGCTCACGGTACTCGACGATGTCGTTCTTCTTGATGTAGGAGAGAAGACGACGACGACGGCCGACGAGCATGAGCAGGCCACGACGGGTGTGGAAGTCCTTCTGGTGGGACTTCATGTGCTCGGTCAGCTCCTTGATGCGCTCGGACAGGATGGCGACCTGAACCTTGGGGTTGCCGGTGTCGACCGGGGTATTACCGAACTGGGCAGTCAGCTCCGCCTTACGCTCTTTGGAAACAGTCATTGTTTCACCTTTCGTTTTGCGTCGCCCACGGGCGACTCGATTCGCCTCGGACTGGGAAGCCGCCGGTGGAGCGAGCATCCAAGGTCGAGGTACCAACAGGTCGGTATGTTACCACAAGCAGCCCGCGCCTGCGCATCATCACCGACCCAACATGAATTCCATCGCGCGGAGGCGCTGATCGGTGTGCGTCGCAGCCCAAACATGCGAAAGCCCGAGCAGGAATGCCGCCGTATGCGGGTCGATTCGCTCGGCCATGAGCGCATCGAAGGTCATGGACATGAGGGCGCGCAGCCATGCGACCTCACCGGTCGACACCAGTTCGGCACCCGGAACGCTCGACGCGCACGACCCGCACATGAGACCGCCCGCCTGGGGCGAAAAATACGACAGCATAGGGTCTCCGCACAGTACGCAGGCCGAAAAATCGGGTCGGTAGCCAACGTGCGATAGCAGCTTAAACACATATGCCGCCACAAGCAGATCCATATGCGCCGTGTCGAGCCCGCTGCCCACCAGAGCAAGCGCTCGCTGCGTGATGGCAAAGGTAAACGGGTCCTCGGCATCCTCGAACGAGCACACGCGCGCGACCTCGGCGATCGCGCTTGCGGCGCAGGTCGTCTCGTAATCGGGCGCAGCGCCGAGCGGTGCCTCCATAAGCTCGGCCTGGGAAACCACGTCGAGCGACCGTCCATGCGCGAGCAGCATATCGACGGTACAGAACAGCTCGCAGCGCGCAGCCAGGCGCCCACCGGGCTTGCGGGCGCCCTTTGCCACGGCGCGAACCTGCCGACCCCGCTCGTCAAGCATCGTCAAGATCAGGTCGGTCTCTTTGAGCTTCGTCTTGTCGAGGACGAGCACCTTGGTGCGATATGTCCGGGAGCCTGCCATGCGCGCCGCGCGTCCTTAGTCCTCGGCGTTGTAGCCAAAGCGGCGAATCTGGGCCTCGTCGTCACGCCAGCCGGCCTTGACCTTCACGTCCAGCTCCAAAAAGACCTGCGTGCCAAAGATGCGCTCAAGATCGCGGCGAGCGTCGATACCGATATGTTTGATCATCTCGCCGCCCTTGCCGATGATGATGCCCTTTTGCCCCTCGCGCTCGACGTAAATGGTGGCGTGCACGCGCAGCACCTTCTTGGTCTGCTCGAGCGCATCGCAGATCACGCCAACGGAGTGCGGGATCTCATCACGGGTGCGGCGCAGAACCTTTTCGCGCACAAACTCGGCAACGAGCGTCTCGTCAGAAGCGTCGGTGCCCATGTCCTCGGGGAACCAACGCGGGCCTTCGGGCAAAAAGTGCGCAACGGTCTCGATAAAGGCATCGACGTTGAAGTTCTTGACCGACGACGTCACGATCTCGTCGTCATATTCCATGAGCTCGTGGGCGGCCTTAAGCTGCTCCATGACCTGTGCGGGGTCGGCCTCATCGGCCTTGGTAAGCACCAGGACCTTCTTGGAACGAGCGTTCTTGACACGCTCGGCAACCCAGGCGTCCCCCCCGCCGATGGGCTTGGTGGCATCAATCAAAAACGCGACGACATCGACATCGTTCAGCTCGAACAGCGCGCTCTTGTTGAGCTCGGACCCCAGGCCGTCCTTGGGCTTGTGAATACCCGGAGTATCGACAAAAACCAGCTGGTAGCCGGGACGGTTGACGACGGCGCGCATGCGGCGGCGGGTCGTCTGGGCCACCGGCGAGGTGATGGCGACCTTCTTGCCGTAACAGGCGTTGAGCAGCGTGGACTTGCCGGCGTTGGGGCGGCCGACCAGGGCCACGAAGCCGCTGCGGAAACCGGGCTCCACGTCGCCAAAGCCCGCGAGGTTGTCGTCCTCGTCGCACAGGGCGTCGAGCTCCTCATCGCTCATGCCCTCAAACGGGTCGAACTCCTCGACATCCTCGTATGCCTCGGCCGCTTCGGCATCCACCGCATCCAGGGACTCGTCGTCCAGAGTTTCATCGATAGGCTGCATATTGTCGGACATGAAAATCCCTTTCTAAATAAAGTCGAGCGCGTGGGCAAATACCAGCAATCCCACAATCGCGGCGGTGATGGAAAGTACGTATACGGAAGCGGCGGCGATGTCCTTCGCACGCTTGGCCAGTGGATGTAGCTCCTGGGTCGCCAGGTCGACGATGGCCTCCATAGCGGTGTTGCACAGCTCGCCGTGAATCACCAGGCCACAACAGATGATAATCGTGGCCCACTCGGCAATGTCGAGCCCCACGACGCAGCCGGCGATGACGGTGCACACGCCCGCAACGAGCATGACCTTAATGTTGCGCTCGGTCTTGACGGCGGTGACGAAGCCCTCCATGGCGTAGGAAAACGACTTTAAGAAGGACGGATGGTCCTTGTTCGATCCGGGAATCATAGACGGCTCCTAGTCGTGGGCGTGGTTGGTGATGGGGCCGACGTGGACCAGCTTGGGGTCCTCGCCGCGCTCGAGCGCCAAATCGCGCAGGATGGCGTCCTCGCGGGCCTCCATGACCTCGGCCTCGTCGTCCTCGATGTGGTCATAGCCCAGCAGGTGCAGCATGCCGTGAACGAGCATCAGACGGCACTCGTCAGCGGGGCTATTGCCAAAACCGGGAGCCTGACGGGCAATAACCTGCGGGGCCAAGATAATATCGCCGAGCTCGAGCGTCTCGTCTGCGGGAATATCCTCGTCAAAGGCCGAGTCGCACTCAAACGAGAGGACATCGGTGGTACGGTCGATACCGCGCCACTCGTGGTTGAGCTCGTGCATCTCGTCCTCATCGACATATGAAAGGGAAATCTCGACTTCACGCTCAACGCCCTCGGCGGCAAGCACGACCTCGCAGATGTGCTCCACCTCCTGCGCGTCGAGCAGCGTATCGAGCTCGGCATCGTTGCTGATCAATACACTCAACGGGACTCCTTTCGGTCACGAACGCGTTTCTCGCGCACATCATCATAAGCATCGTACGCCTCGACGATACGCCCCACCAAGGCATGGCGCACCACATCGGCACGCTCGAGGTGAGAAAATGCGACATCGTCGACACGGCCTAAAATCTGCTCGACGTCGGCAAGACCGCCGCGACGACCCACCAGGTCGCGCTGACTCAGGTCGCCGGTAATCACAAACTTGGAGTTAAAGCCCAAGCGCGTCAGGAACATCTTCATCTGCTCGGGCGTGGTATTTTGCGCCTCGTCGAGCACCACGAAGGCATCGCTCAGCGTGCGGCCGCGCATGTAGGCAAGCGGGGCGATCTCGATCACGCCGCGCTCCATAAGCTCATCGGTGCGCTCGCGATCCATCATGTCAAAAAGGGCGTCGTAGAGCGGACGCATGTAGGGGTCGATCTTTTCCTCGAGGGTACCGGGCAAAAAGCCCAGGTTCTCCCCCGCCTCGACAACCGGACGCGTCAAGATCAGTCGGCCCACCTCGTGACGCTTGAGCGCGGCAACGGCGAGCGCCATGGCCAGATAGGTCTTACCAGTACCGGCAGGACCCAGGCCAAACGTGATGGTATGCGAGCGGATGGCATCCACGTAGCGCTTTTGGCCGAGCGTCTTGGGGCGAATGGCGCGACCGCGATACGAAAGCAGCACGTCATCGCGAAGCGACGTAGCCTCGTGCTCACCGTCGCGCAAGACGGCCAGGCAGCGAGAGACATCGTCAACAGGCAGCGTGCGCCCGGCGGCCGCCTCTCGAAAAGCGTGCTCGAAAAAGCGCGCCACGAGTTCGACCTCGTCCGGGTCGCCGCTCACGGCGATGCTATCGCCACGGGCGACCACGTGAGCGCGAACCAAGCTCTCGAGCGCACGAAGGACGCCGTCGCCGGCGCCCAAAACGCGCGAGGGGTCGATACCCTCGGGAACGGTAAGTCTAATCTTCGAGGCTTCCATGAACCTCCCTGCGTGCATGGACCAAGCCGGAATCATCGACTCCGATGATAGCAACATCGAGCAGGCACGGGGCTGTAAGTCCACGGGTATCGTCAAGACGAGCATGATGGAACGAGCCGAGCGTCAGGTTGTCACCATACTCGAGCACGGCACGCTCGACCGTGCCCACGCGACGACGAGCGTCGGCAATGGCGAGCTCCTGCGCGGCGGCCCGCATACGGCGGCTGCGCTCGGCCATAACCTCAGGGGGTACCTGGTCGGGCATGTCGGCGGCAAGGGTACCGGGGCGCTTGCTATAGCGGAACACGTGCATGCGCGAAAAACCCACGCGGCGGCACAAAGCCAGCGACTCCTCGAACTCCTCGTCCGTCTCACCGGGAAAACCGACGATGACATCGCACGAAAGTGACGCCTGCGGCAGGTTGGCGCGAATCATGCGCACCGTGTCCTCGAAGGCCTCGGCGCTATAGGGACGGCCCATGCGACGCAGTGTCCTGGTGCAGCCGGACTGCACGGGCAGGTGCAAAAACGGGGCGATACGCTGCGGATAGCGCGCCATAACCTTAAGCAGGCGCTCAGAGATATCCATGGGCTCGACCGAGGAAATGCGCACATGCGGAATGGACGTGCGCTCCATGATCGCCTCGAGCAGCTCATCGATCTCGAC
>CAJKEF010000068.1 GCA_905198825.1 uncultured Collinsella sp.
GAGGAATACATGATCGCCCACGACGTCGAGCGCCTGACCAAGAACAACTAACGCACCCGTTTGCATGTAAACGAAAGGCCTCCAGAGCAACAGCTCCGGAGGCCTTTTTACTAGCATACGGAAATTCCAGTCCCAAAGTGATCATCGCCGGCAACGCCTGCACTTTCAGCAACGACACCCATCCGTTCAGATTTTTCAGACGCAGCTCGTAGCCAAGTCGCCGTCCACCCCAGATACCCTGATTACTACGTAGTGGTAGAAGGCCGTACGGGCTTACCCCTGAAAACACTCCGCAGACCAGAAACGCCCCCGTTCGTAGCTCCGAAGGAGCAGAACGGGGGCGTTTCATTGGTCGAGGACGTTTTCAGGGGCTAGCCCGTACGGCCTTCGGGCGATTGCGTACGCTACTCAGCCATCTGAGCCTGGACGGCGGTGATGGCCACGACGCCCACGATGTCGTCGGCAGAGCAGCCGCGCGAAAGGTCGTTAACCGGCTTGGCGATGCCCTGCAGGATGGGGCCGTAGGCGTCGGCGCCGGCGAAGCGCTGGACCAGCTTGTAGCCGATGTTGCCGGCCTCGAGGTCGGGGAACACCAGCACGTTGGCCTTACCGGCGACGGAGGAGCCGGGAGCCTTGAGCTGGGCGACGGTGGGGACGATGGCGGCATCGAGCTGCAGGTCGCCGTCGATGGCGAGCTCGGGAGCCTTCTCCTTGCAGAACTTCACAGCCTCCTGGACCTTCTTGGCGACCTCGCCACCGGCGGAGCCCATGGTGGAGTAGGAGAGCATGGCCACGTGCGGCTCAACATTGCCCATGAAGGTGGACCAAGAGTGGGCGGAGGCGATGGCGATCTCGGAGAGCTCGTCAGAAGACGGATTAATGTTGAGGCCGCAGTCGGCGAAGATCAGCGTGCCGTCGGTGCCGAACTGCGGGGTGTCGGTGCACATCACGAAGAAGGCCGAGACCAGCTTGGTGCCCGGGGCGGTCTTGAGGATCTGAAGCGCAGGGCGCAGGGTGTCGGCGGTGGAGTGGCAGGCGCCGGAGACCAGGCCGTCGGCGTCGCCCATCTTGACCATCATGGTGCCAAAGTAGGTGGCGTCCATCACCTGGGCGCGAGCCTGCTCGATGGTAACGCCCTTCTTGGCGCGGAGCTCGGCAAACTTCTGCGCGTACTCCTCGTGCTTCTCGGCATTGCGCGGGTCGATGACGGTAGCGCCGGGAACGTCGATCTCGTCGGGGTTGCCCAGGATGACGATCTTTGCCAGGCCCTCCTCGATGATCTTGGTGGCTGCGACGATGGTGCGCGGGTCCTCGCCCTCGGGCAGGACGATGGTCTTAAGGTCGGCCTTGGCGGCAGACTTCATACGGTTTAGGAAATCGCTCATGTTACTCCTTACAAGCGTTTTGCTAAGCTCCAGGCGCCCGGCCGTTCACGAATAAACCCGCTGCTAGCGGGTTTACCTTTCAATTATGTACGCCGCGGTGCTTGAGCTTTCCTTGTGTGGCAAGCTCATTATAGGACGCATTAGCGCTATAATCGCTCTGATAAATATGTCTCGAAGAATGTTCGAGAAAAGCCCAGCTAACGAGCCCGTGGCTTTTGACAAGGAGTATCGATGCAGATTACCTCAGGCCTGCCTGAAGGCTTTAACGCCGGTGCATACGACATGATTGTCGTCGGTGCCGGATATGCCGGTGCCGTTTGCGCCCGCCGTCTTGCCGAAACCATCGGCTATCGTGTTGCCGTTTTGGAGCGCCGTAGCCACATTGCGGGCAATGCCTTCGACTGCACTGACGAGGCGGGAATCCTGGTCCACGAGTATGGTCCGCACATCTACCATACCTTTAACGAGCGCGTCCACAATTTCCTGTCGCGCTTTACCAAGTGGACGGACTACCAGCACAAGGTGCTCGCCAATATCAACGGCACCCTTATGCCCGTGCCCTTTAACCATGCGAGCCTTAAGCTTGCCTTTGGCGATGAGCGCGGCGAGGAACTGTACCAAAAGCTCGTGGAGACCTTTGGCAAGGACGTCAAGGTGCCCATCATGGAGCTGCGCAAGAAGAACGACCCGGATCTTGCCGAGGTCGCCGATTATGTCTATGAGAACGTCTTTTTGCATTACACCATGAAGCAGTGGGGCCAGACGCCCGATCAGATCGATCCCTCGATCACCGGCCGCGTTCCCGTTTTTGTGGGCGATGATGACCGCTACTTCCCGCAGGCTCCCTTCCAGGGTATGCCGCAGGACGGCTATACCGCGCTGTTCGAGCACATGCTCGACCACGATCTGATTGATGTGTTCTGCGACGTGGACGCCCGCGACCTCTTCGAGATCGACGAGACCACCGTCAAGATCGACGGCAAGGTCTATGGCGGCGAGATCGTCTACACCGGTCCGCTCGACGAGCTGTTCAACCTCGACCTGGGCGCGCTGCCGTACCGCACGCTCGATATGAAGTTCGAGACGCTCGATATGGATCAGTTCCAGCCCGTGGGCACCGTCAACTACACCACGAGCGAGGACTACACGCGCATCACCGAGTTCAAGAACATGACCGGTCAGGTTTTGCCCGGCAAGACCACCATCATGAAGGAGTACTCCAAAGCCTATACGCCCGGCTCGGGTGAGACGCCGTACTACGCCATTCTTGAGCCCGAGAACCGTGAGCTCTACGAGCGCTATCTTGAGCGCGTCCAGAACCTGACGAACTTCCACCCGGTGGGTCGTCTGGCCGAGTATCGTTACTACGATATGGATGCCGTGACCAACTCCGCCCTCGATCTTTCGGATGAGATTATCGCCTGCCATGCATAAAGTCATAACATTCGGTATTCCCTCGTATAACGCCGCCAAGGACATGGACCATTGCATCACCTCCATCTTGGAGGGGAGCAATTACGCCACCGATATCGAGATTATCGTGGTGGACGACGGCTCCAAGGACGAGACGGCCGCCAAGGCCGATGAGTGGGAGGCCCGTTATCCTGGAATCATCCGCGCGGTGCACCAGGAGAACGGCGGCCACGGTATCGCCGTCCTCTCGGGTCTGCGCGAGGCACAGGGCACCTATTACAAGGTTGTCGACTCGGACGACTGGCTCGACGGTGCGGCGCTTTCGACCATGCTGTCGATTCTGCGTGGCTTTGAGGAGCGCGACCAGCGCGTCGACCTCTTTATCTCGAACTATGTGTACGAGAAGGTTTACGAGGGCACGCATACCGCGATTGGCTACAAGTTTGCCCTGCCGCGCAAAAAGATTTTCTCTTGGGACCAGATCGGACACTTCCGTCCCGATCAGAACCTGCTCATGCACAGCCTGTGCTATCGCACCGATGTACTGCGCGAGTCCAATCTACCTATGCCGGCACACACGTTCTATGTGGACAACATCTACGCATACGTGCCGCTGCCGCGCTGCAAGACCATGTACTACGCCGACATCGACCTCTATCGCTACTTTATCGGTCGCGAGGGCCAGAGCGTCAATGAGGCCACGATGGTCAAGCGCCTGGGTCAGCAGTTCCGCGTAACGCGCATCATGATGGAATCGTTCCACCTGTACCAGGACGTTGAGTCCTCGCGTCTGCGTTCGTACATGATGGGCTACTTCACCATGATGATGGCGATTTGCTCGGTGCTCACCAAGCTTTCCGAGGAAGATTGTGCCGATGAGCGCCTGAAGACGCTGTGGAAGGACCTGAAAGAGTACGACGAGCGCATGTATCGTCGCGCTCGCTACGGCGTGGTCGGACTCTTTACCAACCTGCATGGCCGGGCCGGAGACAAAACCACACTCGGCCTATACCATCTTGCCTCAAAGATCTTCAAATTCAACTAACTGTTGAGTAATCGTTGCTGATAGGTTGACTGGGCCCCTTGGCCTTTAGTTTGCTACTGCGAACAGTCCTGCTCGCACGGAAAGCACATTAAGTGCTTTCCGGCTCGTGCGGAACTTGTATCAAACTAAAGGCCAAGGGGCCTCTGCTATAAATCGATTGTCAGTTAGGTGAATTTGAAGATCTTCGACGCGCGGTACACAGGGGCCTGGGCTGAAAAGATCTTAGTTGGTAGTCGGTCGAGTGGATTATTTCGCGGCGCCGGGGATGCCGTGGGAGGTTTTGGCGTTTTTGGCTCCGTTTACGATGGCGGTCTGTAGGGCCCTTACGGCGAGCATGCCTAACAGGTCTAGGGGCACAGTGGCGCTTGCCTGGGCTCCTAGCTTGCCGCTGGCGAGGGTGTAGATGGTGTCGCCGTCGTTGGTGGTGTGCGTGGGGCGGATGGCGTGCGCATAGGCGTCTGCGGCCATCTGGGAGACCTTGGTGGCCTGGGCCTTAGTGAGCTCCACGTTGGTGACGATGCAGCTGATGGTGGTGTTGGTGCGGTCGAGCGGCATTTGCATGGAGCCGGCGGCGGCAAAGGCTGCGAGCTCCATGTCGACAATCTGGTCGCTATCGGCTGCGGCGCGCATGCCGGCGACCCATTCGCCGGTGAAGGGGTCGACCACGTTGCCGCAGGCGTTGACCGAGACCACGGCGCCCACCTTAACAGGGCCGAGTGCCACGGCGGCAGCGCCTAGGCCGGCCTTCATGCAGGTGGCGGGGCCCATGAGCTTGCCCACGGTGGCACCGGTGCCGGCACCTACATTGCCCTGCTCGAGCATGGTGGGGGTGTTGTCGAGCGCCTCGCGCACGGCGGAGATGCCAGCCTCAATGTCGGGGCGTACGGTGGGGTCGCCAAAGGCGAGGTCGAAGATGCAGCTGGAGCACACGATAGGCACCTGCGTGGGGCCGACGGGAAGGCCGATGCCGCGGCTCTCAAGCTCGCGGGCGACGCCGCTTGCGGCCTCCAGACCAAAGGCCGATCCACCCGAAAGGCAGACGGCGTGGACCTTGTCCACGGTGTTCTCGGGACGCAGCAGGTCGGTCTCGCGCGAAGCGGGAGCGCCACCGCGTACGTCAACGCCACCGGTGGCACCCTCGGGCGCCACGATTACGGTGCAGCCGGTGCCAGCCTCCTCGTCCGTATAGTTGCCAAAGCAAAAGCCATCGACGTTGCAGGCATCGATGGCTTCGAGCAGTGTGTCCATATTTTCTCCTATCGGTTTTCCGCCCGGGCCTTATGCCCGGTCGGGATCCGTACGGTACGCCAAAATTGTAGGCGCTGGGGGATACCCAGCGCCAGATGCAATTACGATAGTTTTTGAATCGCGCGCGCGACGCGAGCGATGGGCAAGCCCACCACGTTGTAGAAGTCGCCCGAAATATCATGCACGAGCATGCGTCCGCCTGTGCCCTGAATGCCGTAGGCGCCTGCCTTGTCCATGGGCTCGCCTGAGGCGACGTAGCGCTCAATCTGCTCGTCGGTGAGCTCATAGAACGTCACGTCGGTCACGTCGACAAACGACAGGCTCTCGGCGGCGTGTGGGGCGGTGGTGTCTCCGGCTCTAACGATGCAGACGCCGGTTGCGACCTGGTGCGTGCGCCCCGAGAGCTCGTGGAGCATGGTGCGGGCTTCGTCCTCGTTTGCCGGCTTGCCCAAAAGCTTGCCATCGAAGGTGACGATGGTGTCGGCCGCGATGGTCAACTCATTGGGCTCGGCGTGCTCGGCGGCAACGGCGGCAGCCTTAGCGCGAGCTAAGCGCTCGACAAGCGTAAGCGGGGTTTCGTCATCAAAAGGAGTCTCGTCGATGTCAGCGGGAATGACGCGGATGTCGTAGCCCGCTTCGCGCATCAACTCGATGCGGCGCGGTGATTGCGAAGCCAAAATCATAGCTGAATGCCCTCGGCAACCTTCTCGACAGCCTTGTCGCCGGCGAGCGTACGCAGCAGCTCAAGCGCAAAGGGGAGCGACTGGGCCATGCCGCTGGCGGTGATGATGTTGCCGTCGTGCGTGACCTTGTCGCCGGTATAGGCGCCCTCGGGGAAGCTCTTCTCAAAGCCGGGGAAGCACGTGGCGTGGCGTCCCTCGAGCAGGTCAAGCTCGCCCAGGATAAACGGGGCGGCGCAGATGGCGGCAACATGCTTGGTCGCGGCGAACTCGCAGACTACGTCGCAGACGCGCTGGTCGGCACGCAGGTTGGTGGCGCCGGGCAGACCGCCGGGCAGCACGACGCAGTCGTACTCGTCAAAGTTAATCTCGTCAAAGAGTGCGTCGCAAGTGAC